>CAYUOQ010000081.1:286-5345 GCA_964446445.1 uncultured Methanosarcinales archaeon | reverse complement strand
TCCAAATTACCTCCTTAAGTCGGTCAATGGAGGGAAGGGACGTATTAAAGAAGTCTCCAGACACCAAGATAAAATCAACCTGTTTTTCCACGCAAAGATCCATTGCCTTGGTGAACGCCCTGGTGCTGGCCTCAGCCAGCCTGTCATCAGCCCAGGAGCCAATGTGAATGTCTGCAAAATGAGCGAATTTCATCCATCGAAGGATAAGACCCTGATTTTTAATTGTTGCCATAGGGAACCTTATAGCCCTTATGGGAAAAGAATAAGGCCTCTCTAATACATTATAAGAACAAAAAAAGAGGTGGTTCAAAATGATAAACAAGGAGCAAGCAGTATTGCTTGCACATCTAAGGAAAAGCGGAAGGGCAAAACTGACAAATATCAGCAGGGACACGGGCATTGCCGTCTCAAGCCTTTTTGAAAAGCTAAAAGGCCCGTTAAGCTCGCACATAAAGCGCTTCACGTGCATCCTTGACAATTCTGAAACAGGATTCAACTCAAGAGCAACCATAATCCTTAAGGTTGACAAAGACCAAAAAGAGGAAATGTGCCAATACCTTGCGAGGCACCAAAACGTGAATTCCTTATTCAGGATAAACAATGGCTTTGATTTCCTGCTGGACGTGATATTCAGGCAAATGGCAAACCTTGAGGAATTCATTGAGGAGCTTGAAAGAAAGTTCAAGGTAAAGCACAGGGATGTTTACTTCATAATAAGCGAGGTAAAGGAGGAGCGCTTCCTCTCGGAACCAGAACAGGTGCATTTGCTTCTGGGTGAAGCAAAAAAGCAGTAACATGAAACACTGATGTTAGTATGCCAGTATACAAAAACGTAACATTTATATACTTGTATGATTTTGGTTGTATTAAGTCGAAAGAGGCTCCCTAAGAGACTTCTTTCCCATACCCCCAACTCATGTCTAGGGAGCCTATCTTTCTTATGAGGAGAAAAAATGAGGCACCTAGGCTTTTTGCTCCTGATTCTAATCACTGCAGGGCTTGGCACGGCAGCTTACATGCAGGACAAAAATTCACTTCTGAAGCTTTCCACACCACTGGCAAAACTGTTCATCATTTTCACCATCATAATACTGTCAAAGCTTGTTACCCTGATTGGTGTATGGCTGATAAGGAGGTATGGAAAAACAAAGGAAAAAGGCGAGCTAAAACAGGTAACATCCGTCTACAAGTACATTATAGTGATTATCCTCGTGCTTGCCATATCCATCCTGCTCTACGGCGTGATAGGCCCAGCGCTTACCTCAATCAGCCTGCTTGCGGCAGGATTGACACTTGCACTCCAAAAGCCCATACTAAACATAGCCGGATGGTTCTCAATAATAACGAAAAGGCCGTTCAGGATTGGAGACCGGGTTGACATAGGAGGCATCGGAGGATATGTGCATGAAATAAGCCTCATGCAAACGCACCTGAGTCTTGTTGAAAAAGAAGAAGCAACCGGAAAAGTCGTGTTTGTGCCAAATGAGCAAGCACTAACCCAGCCAATAGTAAACTACACGAGGGGAAGCCCCCTGATATGGGAGACAATAAAGGTCAGGTTTCCAGTTTCCGTAAAACCTGCAGAAATTGAAAGGAAACTTCTGAAGTGCT
Organism: uncultured Methanosarcinales archaeon; assembly: GCA_964446445.1. Classification (GTDB taxonomy): domain Archaea; phylum Nanobdellota; class Nanobdellia; order Woesearchaeales; family UBA10216; genus UBA10216. The sequence continues at coordinate 3,734 of CAYUOQ010000081.1, read as the reverse complement.
CAGAACAGGTCATAGGGAGGCAAATGAGCGAGGCAGCAAACAAATGGAATGCAGATGTAAAGCCGGAAACAAGGACATCGCTGGAGTTCAACAATGTCAACCCATACGTTGAAATTTCAGTAAGATACCTATGCAGCGCAAAAGCAGCAACATCAACAAAGAGCGAAATAACAAAAAAAATAATTGAAGAGCTGAAAAAGGAATTAGGGGTAACGAATGGCAAGAAATGAGCTGAAGATGAATGCGGACGAGGAGGACATCAAAGGGTATAAGGTAACCTTCATTCAAAAAAAGGCAATAAACCCAAAAGACGTAATCCCCAAAAATGTGCTTGAGGAGATTGACAGGGTCTACAACCAAAAGAGGCTGAATTCATTCTTTAACACGGCAAGAGTTGCCCCACAGCCAATCCAAAGCCCAAACGTACCAGGGCAATCCGGGATGGCCTGTGCTGAACAGCAGGCTGAAGAACATGAAACACACAAGGCAACTGGAACTGACCATTTCCAGAAAGTGCAGCAAGTCCCCCAAAGCCAAACCCTGTTCATATCCGAGCAGCTAAAGCACGCGCAAAAAAACGAAAAGGAAAAGTTTGACTTGCAGTCAAAAAACCCTTATGACCATGCAAGCATCGAGGAGCTTATAGGCAAGGCTGCTGCAAGGCTCTCGAAGGATGTGGGGTCAGACTGCATAGTCTCAATAGAAAAAGCGCAAAAGGAAGCACAGGACTTCAATTTCATATACGTCAAAGTTGCAATATTCAAAAAAACAGCAAAGAACGTGTATACGAAGCTGAGCTACAACACAACCATGAGAAAGCAAATCGGAGGCTCTACCCTCCCTGTAAAAGAGCTCCTCATGGAGGCAGTAAACAGGCACTTCATCAATAAAGGGGAAAGAATAGTCTGCGTTGGCGATGAGAGTATAGGAACAGGCTATAAAGGGCTGATATTCGTAATTGATGTGGACAAGGTTTTCTTCAACATGAGCATACATAACCTGGCTGAAAAAATATCCAGCGACGTGCTCGAAGCAGTATTGGACATAGCCCTTGAAATAGTCAGCGAAGGAAGGGAAGGCAGGAGAATAGGCACAGCATTCATAGTTGGCGATGCTGGGGAAATGTCCAAATATGCAAAGCAGTTGATAATAAACCCCTTTCAGAACTACCCGCCAGAAATGAGGCAGATAACAGACCCCGACCTCAAAGAAACAATAAAAGGCTTTGCACAGCTTGATGGAGCTTTTTTCATAGACCAGAACGGCATAATGCTCTCAGCAGGCACCCAAATAAACCTTGACATTTCAGCAGCTAACATCGAGGGACTTGAAGGCTTTGGAACCAGGCACAGGTACTCTGCGGCAATCACAAAGATGACGAATTCAATAGCAATCGTGGTTTCCGAAAGCGGAGGGACAGTAAGGGTATTCAAGGAAGGAAGGATAGTAATGAAGCTGCCATGATAGCATTACTTTCTTCTCAAAAACAAAAAAATAAAATATTTTGTTATGCTATTGACTTGAATGAACGTAATTGAACGGGGCAACTTTTATTACCTTGCGCACTCATTCCGAAAGGCTGGCAAGGTCGTTCACCGAGAAAAATACCTTGGCAAAAGGGTTCCGGCTGAAATGGCATTGATTGAGGAGGCTTTTTTACGGAAATGTCTGATGGAAGACGCCCTCATCAAGGTTGATAAAATCAAAAAAGCGTTTGCAGCAGAGTGGAGACAATACCCGAATTCAGTAAAAAGGGAAATGCTTGTTGATTTTTCCATAAATTTCATTTATAACACAAATGCCATTGAAGGCTCAACTTTATCTCTTGAGGACACTGAAGGGATTATCAAGCGCAAAATAGCACCAAACAAACCACTGGCAGATATACAGGAAACGCTTAATCACGCCAGAGTCTTTCTTACAGCAATTAATGGGAAAAAAGGCATTGACCTAAACCTGCTGCTTGAATGGCATAAAGCGCTTTTTAAGGACACCAAGCCAGACATAGCAGGCAGGCTCAGGGATTTCCTGGTCAGGATAGGGGAATACAGGGCTCCGGATTGGCAGGATTTGCCAAAGCTGATCAAGAATTTGTTTGCATGGTATAACAATGCCAAGGCAATGCATCCAATTGAGCTTTCAGCACGCCTTCATTACAAGTTTGAAAAGATACATCCTTTTGGAGATGGCAACGGAAGAATTGGCCGCATGATTATCAACAGCATACTCAAGAGCAGAGGCTACCCCTTGCTAATCATCCAATACAAGAAGAGAAAAGCTTACTACCACGCCCTCTCCAAGTCTGAAAATGACTTCCTGAATTACATGATAAGGGCATACATAAGCGCACACAAGAGGCACTTACTAACTTAAGCCTACTTGATCAGTTCAAGGAATGCCTGATGCGCCTTCAAAAGCTCCTTCTCGTCAATAAACCAAATCAGCTCAGGAACGCAACTCATGGATTCAACAATGTTAACCTCATTGTTAGCAAGCTCTGAATCAAGCAAGGCCAGCACACCCCTGACCTTGGAGCTTATGGGGTCAAGCCTCATGTTAATCTCTCCGAGATTCCGCTCAACATTCTTAATCTTGTCCTTGTGAAAAAGCGCAAGCACAGAGGCAACATTCTTCTGGTCAACAACAACCTTGATAAGCTCCTCAGCCTGGATAATCCTCAGAACCTCACCCCGGCTGTAGTCAATGAGAGAGAAAAGCCTTGGAAGCATCTGCTGTACAGAAGCGTCCTTTACAAGGGCGATTATTGAAACGTGGTTCCTTGTTGTTATCTTCGCATCCCTGATAAGGCTCAGGGCTTTCGCAAAGCTCTGCCCATCGCTTCCTGAACTGTCATACCTGCGAATTGCGCTAATGATTGAATCCAGGCCAGAATTGAGTTTCAATGACTTCTGGATGTAAACCGCCAATGACCTGACATTAATGATGCCCCGTGCAATGTCCTTCCTTATGGACGCATCGCTGTCAAGAAACCTTTGAACCTCCCTGGCAATATTTGTCATTTTTGCCTGTAAATTTGTCATTTATTCTTAAAATTTGCCTTTTTTGTCACAATATTTATTATCATTCAGATTGAGCCACCAGCCATGACATTAGTTCTCCCATCGCGAGTCAGGATAACAGACACGACACTGAGAGACGGCCACCAGCAGCCTGGCATAGCCTTTTCGTATCCAACCCGGCTGGCAATTGCAAGGATCCTGGAAGGCATGGGAGTTGATACGATAGAAGCAGGGTTCCCCGGGAATAGCGTTGATTTTGAGCCAGTGCATACCATCGCCCAAGAAGTTAAGGGAAGCACAATTTCTGCCCTTGCAAGGGTAGTGAAAGGGGATATAGACGCCGCGTACATAGCCCTCAAACCTGCCACTGACAGTGGAAATTCAATGCTTCATCTCTTTATAGGGACTTCCGAGATGCTCAGGGAAAA
>CAYUOQ010000081.1:0-276 GCA_964446445.1 uncultured Methanosarcinales archaeon | reverse complement strand
GAACTGCAAGAGATAGTTGGCAGGCAAGTTAAGTATGCAAAAGACAGGTTTCCTGTTGTCCAGTTTTCACCAGAAGATGCTGCAAGAACAGAACCAAACTTTCTTCATGACATCATTAAGATTGCCATAGGAGCCGGGGCTACCATAATAAATGTTCCAGATACTGTAGGATACGCCCAACCAAGAGAATATGCCTTGCTCATCGCATCACTCTTCTCAATACCCGAAATAAGGGATGGCAAAGTCATAATCAGCGCGCACTGCCATAACGACCTG
>CAYUOQ010000080.1:0-5365 GCA_964446445.1 uncultured Methanosarcinales archaeon | reverse complement strand
TTCTGGCAACCTTGTTGTTGTCATTTCATCTCCCCCGTTTTCGTTCATCATCTTAAACGTTTTTTAATGTTTTTGCAGCTGTTTTTCCAGCCAATTTCATTGCCCTTCTGAATATGTATTTGGCCTCTGCGACGGGGTTCTTGCATTTTCCGCATTCTGGCGTGCACTCAATGCCAAGTTCCTTGTAGTATGAAGCGTTGTTGCAGTTTGGGGGCAGAATCTTTTCCTTCCTTTGCTTTTGGTAGCTTAACTGAGTGGCCAGCGTCAATGGCGGAAGAGGCTCCCTGTTCTTTTGGTTCCACTCTTTTATTATAGCTTCTATTTCATCATTTCCATAGTTGCAGCTTCCCAGAAAATTGGCCAGGACGAACATTGCCCTTTTCCTGCCGTCTACAACGCCTTCCAGCATCTTTTTGATGCATGGCGGGAAAAACTCACTTGGAATTTTGCCTTCTACTTCCTCATATTCAACATTTGCGCTTTTTTCCCTTTCAGTAGCTTTCACAGTCTGGCTCCTTCCATAGTCATCTGCCTCTGTAAAAAGCCTTAATGTCTCGCCAGAAATTGAGTTTTGCCTATTCATAAACAAGTTTTCACCAACTTTGACTTTTTCAGGCGTCGCGCTTTCTCTGTTGAATTCCAAAACTTTGTCAATGTTTACTGGAATTGATGCAAGCCCTGATTTTTCATGGAGAGAATATGGCATCCGATACATGTGCCTTGCAGAAATCAGTATTGTATCAATAACGAGGAAGGGTTCAGCGTTGAATTCTGGAAGGCTTTCACTTTCAAAGCCACCCTTAACAGTTTTCATATAGACAAATTCGTGCTTTTTCTTTCCAGTCTTCTTTTCGATTGCATTGTAATCGCCTTTTTCCAGCAAAAGAATACTCCTGCCCAGATCTTTTTGTATTTGCTCCTTAAGATATGACGCTACTTTCTTGGCCACTTCGGGAAAAAGCAGATGGCATTCCACGCCCTTGAATGTTTTGGGGAAGGCTTCATAAGGCACCGCTATGTGGAACCCCTTGTTGCCCGAGAATTTCGCAGTCACACTCCTCACGCCGTGAAGCTTGAGCTGTTTTATGATTAAGTCTGCAGCAATCTTTGAGTATTCAAATCCTGTTTCCTTGTCAATGACATCTGTATCTACATCCAAAATCAGGTCCCAGCCTCTCCTAAGCTTGTCAAGTTCGGCCCTTGCCATTTGCGGCTTCAAAAGAAGAGGGTTTGTCCATAACTCTTCAGAGCAGTGGAATGATGTTGCCCCTTTTTTTGCAAGCTCCAAAACCTCATTCGGGTAACTCAAACTGTCGGGCCTTTTCCCGAATTGCTCATTAAACCGTGCAGCAACCTCCTTGTCCCTGCCGTGCTCAACAATCGCTTTTTGCACATCTTCCCTTTTATAGTAGCTCAGGGATGTGCTAAGGTGTATCATTCTTTACTAAGAAAAAGAGCGGCCATAAATAGTTTATTGAGAAGCTTGCCTTGCAAGCGTTTCAACAAAGAACCCTGTAAGGGCATAACCCATTCGTTCAGCTTTTTTAGCTGAATCTCTTGGGGCATTTCCATAAAATCTTATCGCAGCTGCTGCAACATCAAGGAAAAAAGGATTTCCTTCAGCCATTTCCCTTCCGCGTTCAGCTAATTCGTCAAGCCTTTTCCGCCTGAAATCCCTTGCTGCTTCATGGCCACGAGTTTGGTTTGCTTCATCATAATCAGATACATCGCACTTATGGCTTATGTATAATGAACTGATACCTGCTTCATTTCTGATTAAACTGAACAAAAGCTGTGATGCAAGCTCACCAATGTCGGGGATTTTCTGGGCCATTTCTTTTGGGATTTTGCAGACATTTTTAAATTTATGTCTATTGATGCCTTTTGCAATGCTTTCGTCAGAAGATAAAGAAAAATTTGACTGGCTTCTTGATGAGCTGGTCAAAAGAAATTCTGCAATAATTGTAGAAGGCAAAAAAGACAGGGCTGCGCTTGAAAATCTAGGCGTTTGCAACAGTATTTTTGTTCTCAACAAGCGCCCTTTATTCGAGATTGCAGAAACAATTGCTGGGCAATTCAATGATGCAGTAATTCTTACAGACCTTGATTCAGAGGGCAAAAAGCTTTACGGCAAGCTGAATACATTTCTTCAGCAGTTGGGCGTAAGGGTTGACACTAGAATAAGGGAGTTTCTTTTCAAAAATACTAGGATACGTCAGGTTGAGGCACTTTCGGCCCTTCGTCAGCCATGACAACCCAGGAAATCCAGGCCTTGCAATAGTCGCAAAACGCTCTTTTCTTATGAACCCTGAGAAGAACCAGGACATTATCACATTTGTCACATCTGATCATAGAAATCTTGCAAAAAAGCTTGCTTAAATTGTTAGCGGTTTTTGATTGACCTTTTTCCCTAAAAGGTCATGCTGCTTCCATCTCTCTTATCTTTTCCCTGAGAACATCTATTGTCCTTGAATTGTCTTCCTGCTGCAGGAGCTGCCCGCATTCATTACACTTGAAATTTTGCTGGACTGCATTTGTAAACTCTGCCCTGCTGCAGCCCAAAGGGCAGATGAAGAATGCATTGGTATTGTTTGTTTCGGATTCAAGCCTTTCTCTGAACCTTTCAAGCCTTTCCCTGTGTAGCCTTTCGAAAAGCCGCTTTACAATTGCTTTGTTAAACGTCCAGTAGCTTACATAGACGCCTTTCTTGTTGTCCTTTATCCTTTTGTAATCCGCAAGGTTGCTTGCGTGAAGCTTGTAAAGCAGGTTCCGGACTTTTTGTATATCCAGCCTTGTGCTTTTCATAATGGCAAATTCAGAAGTATCTTTTTGGCTAGTCATTGCCTTTACAAGGCTTATTGCATCTATGCCGGCAGCTGCCCGGACTACATCCTCAGTTTTTGAATCAATTTTCCAGCCTTTTCTAGGCTTTATTGCAGTAATTCTTCCACCCCAACTACTCCTTTTTCTTTATAGCGAAGTATAAATAACTTGCGCCAAAAGTTCGCATAAATCCAGAAAACTTTTATAAACCCTGTAGTTTCATTATGATTTATGGCATTAATAAATCAGGTTAAAAGCGTGATATTGCTTGGCTTACTGACAGGCCTGTTGCTGGTTGTCGGCAGGCTAATTGGCGGTCCTACAGGCTTGTTTATTGCCCTTGCCTTTTCAATACTGATGAATTTTGGCGCCTACTGGTTTTCTGACAAGATTGTGCTTGCGATGTACAAGGCAAAGCCAGCGGACAAGGCATCATATCCGGAGCTCCACAGGATTGTTGAGGCTGTTTCAGCGGCAGCAAATATTCCCAAGCCGAAAGTTTTCATCATCCCTTCGCAGGCTGCAAATGCCTTTGCCACCGGCCGCAGCCCCAAACATGCATCGGTCGCTTGCACGGAAGGCATAATGAAGCTGCTTTCGGACAAGGAGCTCAAAGGCGTTATTGCCCATGAGGTAAGCCACGTCAAAAACAGGGATATCCTGATTACCACGATAGCAGCCACAATTGCAGGAGTAATATCCTTCCTTGCCCAAATGGCTCAGTTTGCAGCCATATTCGGAGGCTCAAGGGATGATAACAGGGGCAATAATGCGCTGGCGTTACTTGCCTTTGCCATAATAACCCCAATTATAGCCCTGGTATTGCAGCTTGCGCTTTCGCGCTCAAGGGAGTTCCTTGCCGACAGTTCCGGTGCCCAAACGATAAAGGATTCAGAACCTCTAGCCTCTGCGCTTTCAAAGCTGGACTCCTCAGCAAAGGTTCACAAGCTCGGCTTGGGCAATGAGTCAACTGCAAGCCTCTTCATAGTGAACCCGTTTAAGGGCAATGCAATGTTAACTTTATTGAGCACGCATCCTCCATTGGAAGAGAGAATAAGGAGATTGAAGTCTATGAAGTTTTAAGCTTCTTGTTGATTACAGTCTTGAACTCTTTCGCTTCTTCATAGTCTTTTGGGACAACGTATTCCGGCATGTATTTCTGGCTTATTGGAAATCCGGCTTCATAGTAAGCTATGGCAACCATGTTAGAGCAAACTACGCTTTCTATATTGCACTTGTGGCCAGGCCTGCACACGAGGCTCCTGTTTCCATCCTTCCAGTGCAGCCTCCTGCCCAACACTATTCTTACATACTGCGTCAATGAAAATTTTTTTTTTAGAAAATTTTTAATTGCATACCTGATTATTTCATCCTTGTTTTTCTCTGTCAGTTTGCTGTTCCTTAAGGCCTTTATGGCAACGTAGTGTTTTTCCGTAAGGTCGTGAAGCAGGTCGCATATGTGGGCGCCATTTCTTGGAGTTACCTCCAAAGTCCTTCCTTGGCCAATGTACAACATGACATGGTGCCATTTGCTTCTTTGAAGAACCCTGTTTACTGCGTGCCTTATTCCCTTTTCACTAACAAGGACAACATCAGCCTCTTTTAGCTTCCCAATCAGCATGCTAGCCCTTTCAAGTTCCATTCTTCCCCTCTTTTTCCTAAAGCTTCTTCTCAAAAATAACTTCAAATCCCTTTGCCCTGTCGTAATCTCGGGGCATTATGTATTCCGGATTATGCCTTTCGCTTATCAAGCAGCCGGCTTTATAATAAAGCATTGCAATTGTGTTTGAGCAAATTATCTTCTTTGAATGATGCTGGGATGGCTGCCCGAGCATGACACTCTTCCTAATGTTGCTTTTTATGTCAACGACCCTCCTGAAAAAGACCTTGGTCAACTGCCTCCAAGAGAAATTCCTGCCATGGAAAAGCTTAACAGCGTCTTCGGCCAACTTTTTCCTCTGCTTTAACGTTAGCGAAGTGTTCCTTATTGCCTTGAAACGAATGTAGCAGCTTTTTGTCAAGTCCAGGATTGAGATGTGGCAGCCTTTTTTTGGTGTTACCTCCAGAACCCTTCCCTTACCAAGATAGAGCATGACATGGTGCCATCTGCTTCTACCAAGCGCCCTGTTAAACGCATGTTTAAGCCCTTTTTCGCTTACAAGTATTATGTCCCCCTCAACAAGGTTTTTGCTCAGTTCCTGTTTTTCCATTTTTCAGCTTTTTCCTTTATTAAGCTTGCGCCGGCCTATAGTCTGAATTTACGACTTTCTTGATTGTAGCAGCTTTTTTTGGCCCAATCAACTCAACTTTTTGCAGCTGCTCATCTGTTGCATTCAGGACATCAGACACGCTCCCGAATTTTCCGAGGAGCGCCCTCGCCAGCTTAAGCTCAATCCCGGGAAGGGACGAGATTACATATTCCTGCCTCTCCTGAAGGCTTGGAGGCTTTGTGCTATGCATTGCAGGCTCTGGCACATGCTCCTTCAGTTCCCTTCTTGCAATTGCAATCAACATTCCTGCAGTATCCCTTGGATTTTTCGTG
>CAYUOQ010000079.1:5147-5408 GCA_964446445.1 uncultured Methanosarcinales archaeon | reverse complement strand
GAACACAAGCGAATCTGCAGTCTTTGGGTATCGCAGGACTTCGGCTGCTATCGTTCTTACCTTTGGAAGGATGTATTCGACAACGAGGTAAGCTCCAGCGCCGAATGCAGCTGCCTGGACCAGATTCGTAACAACAACGTCCACATTAACCATTCTACCACCTCTTTAAGGCGCTTATTCAAAGTTAGTTTTATAAAACTTTTGTTTTGCCCTTATCCTTTTTCATGTTTTCTTTTTCCCACTTGTCAAACTCCTCGGCAG
>CAYUOQ010000079.1:0-5137 GCA_964446445.1 uncultured Methanosarcinales archaeon | reverse complement strand
CTCGTCCTTGCTTCTAAGACTTATCGGCTTTTTCCCCTTCAATGCAAAACCTGCAGTCACTCCAACTACCAAACCAGTCAAGTGTGCGGCATTTGCAACATTTCCTATGCCGCTTGTTGGTATGCCCGTAAAAAATCCGAAGATATCCATGCTTGCATAGATAAGCGCTGCAACAGCCAGGGGCAAGGGGATGTAGTAAACGTAAACTGTCATTTTTGGCTCAAGAACAGCTAAAGTCCCCAGCACCCCGAATATTGCCCCGGATGCGCCAAGCGTTGCACTGTAAAAAAAAGTGTCTGCAATGCTGGAAACAAGCCCTGCTGCAAGGAAAATGCCAAGGAAGCGCCATGAGCCTATTTTTTCCTCAAGTACGCTTCCAAACAGTGCAAGGGCGTATCCGTTGAAAAGCAGGTGGACCGTGTTTCCATGTGCGAATATTGATGTAAAAAGCGTCCATGGCCTGTCCCATGCCTCATGGGAAAAAAGGACAATGCCTTGCTCAAAGCCTGGCACTTTTTGCTGCAGGACGTATGTGAGCGCAATGATTCCAGTAATCCATAGTGCAAAGTGTCTGTTATTCATTTTGAAAAAGCCTCTACCGGGACTTGCACCCGGGACCTCCTGATTTCTGAGCTTTTTTATTCCAAAAAGGATCTTACAAGTCAGGCGCACTGGCTACTGTGCTATAGAGGCACTATTCGAGAGAGTCTGAGGAAAGTTTATAAAATTATTGCAGGGAGGTTGTAAGCTCCATTGCCACAAAAATTATGTACAGGAGTATTAGGAGAATGCCCTCACCCCTGGTAAAGGTTTTCCCAGGCTTCAGGAAATAAATTGTTGCGGAAAGCGATAATGCCATGAATATTGCAAGGTTTACCACATTCACCCCTACAAGGCTGATTGGGTGAATGAGCGCAGTAAGTCCCGTGAGCAGTGTTGCGTCTATTATGACCGTTCCAAAAATATCGCCAAGCGCAAGCCCATCCAAGTGCCTCTTCAGTGAGGACAGCGAAAACATAAGCTCGGGCAATGTTGTAGTCACCCCGATAAAAACTACGCCTACTAGCGCTAGGGGCATGTTGAAGTCAACGGCCAGCTTTTCTGCAAATGAAACAACAAAGGTTGCAGCTGTAAGGACTGCCACGCTGCTCAGGGCAAACAATCCGAGGTTTTTTAGTGTTGATTTTCCAGGGTGGTGTACAAGCTTTGAAAAAACCTTATCTTCCTTAATCATGCTTAGCACGAAGAAGAGGCATGCCGAGATCAGGATTAACCCTTCAAGCCTTCCTATTCGCTGGTCAAGGCTGAAAATCACTGGCAGCATGACAAGGCTTACAAGCCAAAAGTCATGGGCGAATTCCTTGCTATGCACTTTTATTTTTCCTGCAGCAACAGCTATCAGGCCAAGGACAAGGCTTAGGTCTGCAACATTTCCTCCCAGGAGCGTTCCTATTCCCAGTGCAGACTCATTTTTTAATGATGAAACCATGGCGATGAAGCCTTCAGGGAATGAGGAGACGATTCCTATCATGATAAAGCTTGTCAGAAATATGCTTAGCCTGTTGGATTGGGCAATCTTTGAGATATACCCGACTGCATAGCTTCCTGCCCTCACCATCACTATTGCTGAGGCTGCAAAGCCAATTATGTTTAACAGCATTTTACCTCTTTTTTCTTTTCTACTTTGACAACAACTTCAGCTTTTCCGCTATTTTCTGCCCTGGCGCCTTCCCGCGCAGCTTTTCCATTGCCTTGCCGATTAGCGCATTGAATGGCATTCCCTTGTTTGCTTCGATTACCTGCTTCAGTGCTGATTCAAGCTCTATGTCAGTCATGACTGAATACTGTATAATGTTGAGTTTTCCCGTGTCTGCTGTTTCCTTGAGCGCTTGGATGACCGATTCCTTTGCCATTCTTCCCGAGTTTACTGCCTCAATGACTTGCCTGAGCTCATTATCTGTTATTTTTTCAACCCTTTCCAATGGGATTTTCTCTGCTGCCAGCTGCTTTGCATAGCTCAAGAGCACGTCTGCAATATATGAAGGAGTCAGGTTTTTCAGCTTTATCAGTTCCTCAAATAATTGTATGTTCTCGCTGTGTATTATTGCCTTTGCAATTTCCGACGTTAGCCCGATCTTTTCGTACTCGCCAGCTTTTTCTGTAAGAAGCCTTGGGGCTTTTACAAGTTTTACCGCGCTTTCCAAGGTTATCATTGGATGGTCTGTTTCCGGATACATCCTTGAAGAGCCTGGCATTGGCCTGAGGAAAGAAGTTGTTCCATCCTCATTTGCCTTTCTTACTTCAGAATGGACTCCCTTAATCGCTGTCCGTGCCCGTTCAATCACAGCCTTTATTGCCTTTTCAGCCTTGTCCTTCTCGGCAACAACAAGGACGAAGGCATCGTTTTCTTTACAGCCTGTTTCGCTGTTAAGCCTTTCAACATCCGCCAAGGTTATCCCATATTTTGGAAGCTCGTCTGCATGGAGTATGCCTCCAACTCCGGCATAAGACTTTGCGTATTCGCTTAGTTCCATTCCCAGCCTCCTCGGAACCCCTTCAAGCACTTTCCCAATAAGCCCCTTGAAGCATGAAAGCTTTGTTGCCAACACCACCCTGCCCTTGGTCACCGCATCCTTAACGAGGTTTGACTCGCAATTTGCCAATGATGCTGTTACGTCCTTGAATTTTCCATCAATAGCTGCTCCTCTCTTCCTAAGCTCTGCTGAAACATCAGCCAGTCCTTTCTGCCTTAGGGCTTCGAACTCGACAAGCTTTGGGATCAGCCTTAGGTCTTGTGCGCCTTTTATTTCAACCCTGGCCCCTTCCTTTATCGAAACATTCACGTCCTGCCTTATGGTTCCAAGGCCGCGCTTAACCTTGCCAGTGCTTCTTAAAACCATTCCAAGGTATTCTGCAGCATCCTTCACATCCTGTGGGCTTTTTAGGTCAGCGCCTGTTGCGATTTCAACCAGGGGTATGCCCAACCTTGAGAGGTTGTAAGTGTCTTGGCCTGTTGACCTTTCCGAGATTTTTGCAGATTCCTCTTCAAGGCATATTGTTGGAATTGAAATCCGCCTCCCATTGATTTCCATCTCACCGTTCCTTGCGATTAAGACAGTTCTCTGGAAGCCTGATGTGTTTGAGCCGTCAACTACGGTCTTCCTCATGACTTGGGCGCAGTCAACTGACTGCGCCTTCAAAAGCAGGGCAACTTGGAGGCCAACATCAAGCGCTTCGCTGCTTATCTGCCTTACTGGTTCTTCATCGAGTTCAACATTGCATGTTGTGTCGCTGAAAGCCCGGTATAGGAATTGCTTTCCACGAAGCTGCTCATATACGGCAGCAACGTCAGTTTCGCCTGTTTCCCCTGCAGATGCCCTAAGCCTCCTTTTAACCATGATGTCAGCATTGTCATCCCTTATTATGGTTGGACAGTTACAGAAGAGCTTTCGCTTGGTGTCGAGCTGCTGATGGATTTCTAATCCCGCCTTCAATCCCAGCTGTGCATAGTCAATATCCATTGCAAAAACAGAACTTGGAGTGTTATTAAAGTTTGCGATGATGCTAAATTGTTATTCCCCCAATAGTTTGCCTGCGAAACGTGGAAGGCGTTGAGAAGACTCAGACTGCCATTGTCCTGAATGAAGCATAACCAATAAATATGTGCTTTCTTGCAAGTTTTTTATGGACAGGCTTTTCCTTGGCGCTACTGCGCTTATCGTGTTCGCATTCGCGGCCCTTTCGCTCGTCCTCTGGATGTCAACGCCGTTCCTGAAGGTTGGCTCCTTTGACTTCCGTTTCCTGATGTTTATTGGCGTTGCCCTTCTTGGGAAAATAGTGCATGACCGCGTTAAAGTCGTGCTGAAGCAGGAAACTTGATTTTTTTTAAGCTATTCTTTTAAACACAGTCAGATTACCCTTCTGAGAATGCCTGCGAATCTGACACCTGCGGAAATGGTAAAGCCACTCATTACGCCCGAGCAAGTCAAGCGGGCAGAGCCGCGACAGGGCATAGTTGGACGTTTACTAAGTAACCTTGGCATAAGCCTCGCCACTCCGAAAGCAAGGATGCCTACGTTTGAGGAGTTTGTGCATTTGTACATCAACCATAACCAAAAGATTCATACTGTAATAAACCAGTTTAATGTTGCACTGTGGGATTCCTTTAAGATATGCCAAGACCTATTAAATGAAGCGCACAGCGCAGGTGTGCCAGAGTATTCCTTGCCAGACTGGGCTTGGATGGCTGCGCGGAAGCGTGTTATGGTCCTGGAAAAGTTGTGGTTGCAAACATAGGGAGCAGGCCAACTTATAGCATCGGAGCTTAATAACCGGATACGCATAGTCGCTCCGATGCATATAGGAGGGGAAGATATTATTCAGAAAATTAAGTTCCTCTCCTATAATCTAGATTAAGAAGCTATTCGGCTCTGTCCTTTCTGTTATCTCGCCCCTTAGATTCTTGCCTATTAGTTCTTTAACTTCAGCTTTTTTATGGTTTGCAATGAGCCATGCAAGTTTGACGAATGCTGTATTGGGAAGCATATCCTCGGCAGGAATTACTCCAAGCTTCATGAGCTCCTTTCCCTTATCGTAGACATGCATCTGAACCCTTCCGTAAAGGCATTGCGACGTCATTACAACTATGCAGCCTGATGCAATCACTGATTTTAATGCCGGATAAATTTTCTTGTGGATTGCTGCCAGTTCATTTGGGACCTGTCCGGGTGTGTGGCCAAGGCCTGTGCCTTCAATAATGAGGCCTTTATACCCTTTATAAAATGAAAATTGTTCCGGGAACATTTGGATGTGGACTTTTAGAAGCCCAACCTTCTCTTCCATCGAAGGCTTAAGCAGGAGCTTCCTGCTTTTGTCCTTTTTATCATAGCCTGAAGAAAGCATTGTTACGCTTTTGCTGTCATAGCTTACCCTTGCTATTGGCCTTGAATTTACTGGCCTGAATGCGTCCCTTCTTGAGGTGTGCAGCTTTGCGGTCTTCGTTGCGGGTAGTATAATGCAGTCATTGTCATTCATGTTTTCGTGCATGCATATTGCAACCCCTGCAAAATCAGACTTTGCTATGAACGTAGCCGCACAAATAAGGTTCATTGCAGCATCTGAGCTTCCCCTGTCTGAG
>CAYUOQ010000078.1:5048-5427 GCA_964446445.1 uncultured Methanosarcinales archaeon | reverse complement strand
CATCTACCCAAAGCCACCTTTATATTTCAGATGTAGACTTCACTCAAGGCACTCCGCATACATATCCGGATGGTGGCCCATGTGTTCTTTCCATTGCTCATCGGTATATCCTGAGGGCGTAGCGCACTTATCATCAGGGTTTTCAGCAGCCTTGAATTTATTGAAGTTATCTGCAGTCTTCACCACTGAATTGTCCTTGCGCGAAAACGCGTAAACGTTAAGGAGTATGATGGAGACTATGGCAATTGCAATGAGGGCATATGCCAGCTCCTTCCTTATTACTAGAGTTGTTGCCACTTCAATCACTCCTTTTTCTTCTTATCCTTCTTTGGCTCACCAGAGCAACAGTCTGCCTTCTTCGAACTGCAACACATTTCAT
>CAYUOQ010000078.1:1459-5038 GCA_964446445.1 uncultured Methanosarcinales archaeon | reverse complement strand
CCCAGCAAGAGGCTTAGCATTGCAAGTTCCGGCCTTACAATAAGGGACATCACGTTCATGCCATGGAATACAGAGCCGGCATAACTCCTTGCAAATCCAATCGGGAAAGCGAATACAAGCGCAGCGCAGATTGCAGAGAGCGCAACACCAGTAATTCCCCCAGCAACGGCCGCAGCAGCAATTTTCATTTTACCACCTCATATATCTAATTTTAGATAGATTGTGTCTATGGCAAAGTATTTAAAGCTTTTGCCAGATTGGTTTGTAAATGGCAGCTGAAGTCAAAATAAACAGCCTTGTGAAGCTCCATACGCTGATTCTGCTCAACCAAAGGAAAATTCACGGCTATGACATAATGAAAGCCCTAAAGCAAAGCCTGAATGTGTCAATCAGCGCAAGCCAGGTTTACCCTTTCCTTTCGTTGCTCAAAAGGCAGGGGTATATTGACAACTCAAAAGCAGACAAGAGCGAAAGGAAGGAATATTACCTGACTGCAAAGGGAAAAAAGCTGCTGAGCAGGATAAGCTCCAGATTCGGTGCGCTGATTGACTTTGCAATCGAGCCAAAGATAAGAATATGCGCGCACTGTAACTGCGAAGTCTACAAGGGCGGATACGAAAGGCCATTCAATGGCAGGAAAATGTACTTTTGCTGCATGAACTGCGCAAGAAGCTACAAGGGATGATTGCAGGAAGCAGAATTTCGTAAAGAGGCCATGGAGCTAATGCTTCCTGAATAACATGACTGACAAATCAGAAGAGGGTGTTGAAAGCCTAACTATTTATGATCAAATAGGATTAAAAGGGCTGGTAAAAATTGCATGGAATTCAACACCGTTCTGCTTCCGGTTGCTTGCAGTTCCTTACGGGCTAGTTACTTATAGGGTGCTTCTTCAGCAAAGCAAATCACTGGACGAACTATTCGAGTTGCACAAAAACAAATACGAGTCTTCCTCAAAATTCAGAGTATTGAGGCCACGATACCACGAATCAAGGAAAATCCTTGAAGCATATGGCATAAAGTAGGCTCCACAAAGGTGATTGCCGCCTCTCCGGTGACAATTCGGAACCCGGCTTCTTTATTTCTACTGCACAGTCCATCCGCCATCAACGACAAGGGTGGTTCCTGTCACGAATGAGGAATCGTCTGATGCGAGGTAAAGCGCAGCGTTTGCAATGTCCTCTGGCTCGCCAAGCCTCCCGATGACGGTTGCCTTAAGCATGCCCTTAACGGTCTTCTTGTCGTCAAGAATCCCTTTTGTCATGCCTGTCTTGATGACACCCGGGCATATCGCATTCACTCTGATCTTGTTTGGCGCAAAGTCAAGCGCCATTGACTTCGTCAGCTCAATCAGCCCGCCTTTGGAGGCGCAATAAGCTGCAATCTTTGCGAAGGCAACGCAGCCGGCAATGGAAGCTGTGTTGACTATTGAACCACCTCTTTGCTTAACCATTTCCGGAATTGCAAATTTGGAGCAGAGCCACGCACCCTTAAGGTTGATATCAATGACCCTGTTCCAGTCCTCTTCAGTGCATTCAATTGCGTTTCCCCACCTCACAATTCCAGCATTATTGTAAAGGATGTTTAGCTTTCCGTAATTCTTTATCGCTGCGGCAACAATTGCCCTGGCATCAGAGCTTTTCGAAACATCAGCTTTTACAAAGATTGCATTTCCCCTTGCCTTTGCAATAATCCTGGCTGTTTCCCTGCCTCCTTTCTCATCATAATCAGCAACCACAACCTTTGCCCCTTCCTTCGCAAATAGAATTGCTGAAGCCCTGCCAATCCCAGAACCAGCGCCAGTGACTATTGCTACCTTCCCAGACAATCGACCTGCCATTACGAACACCTCTTTGAGTTTTTACTATTCCTTGCAGCAGTCAATCAGCTTTTTAAATGCTTCTGTCATTTTTGAGAAGCCCGCCTTTCCAGAAGGATTAGAACCTTGGGGCTTAGCATCAGTTACGATGCCTGTATTAATGGCCCAGAACATGGTGTAAAGGTTGAAGGCTTCAATGAACATTTCCTTTGCGTCATCATTTTTCCCATCGTGAAGGAACTTCGTGCCCACTTCTGTAAGCCTCATGGTTGAAGCAAGAAGATGTTTTGAGATGCACCAATCCTCCGCATCATTCTCTCGAACTATCTTCTTCAGAAGCCTCTTCCTGAGCTCACGCGTCTGCTCCAGCAGGGGAAGGTATTTGTCATTGTTGGTTTTAACAAAGCTGAAAAGAAAATGCTCCTCAAGGCTTACGAGATTCATGATGCCTATGCTCAAGTCCTCGCCAAGGGACAAGTCAAGCATTCCTTTCTTCTTGATGTCTTCAATATTCTTTATAAAATTGTCAACCTTCATTTCAAAGTCACAAGGTAAAATGTCAATGCAGTAAGCGTCAAGGCACCAATAGTAAGGATTATGCCCTGGTATGGAAAGAAGCTTCTCCCCTTGACTGCCCTTATTCTCTTGTGCAATGCAAATGCGGCAAGGGAAATTGCAGTTCCAGCAACCGTGCCAAGCACCAGCTTATCAACCCCAAAAAGAAGGTATGAGCTGTCTTTTCCAAGCAGCCCAGCCATGTAAAATGTCAGCACTGTGAAGGCCAAAGAAGCAAGGAGGATTATAGTTGCCTGGTACGGGAGAAAGTCCTTCCCGGATTTTTTCTTCCGAATCCATTTGTTGAACCACAAGCCGGTTGAAACAACAAAACCTCCTATGAACGTCCCAACAACCGTGTCGTCAACACCAAGAAACCTTGTAACGCCAACCCCGCCAGCAGTAGCAGCAGCACAGAGCGGGCAATGGGCAGCAACGGACTGGACAGCGGCAATTGACGAAACGCCAGCAAAAAGCAGCTTAAACAGTTTCATTTTTGCCCTCACTCCGGCATTGGAGGATTCATGTCCATGGCCCTCATTGCAGGATCAATCTGGTTGTACTTCGTGTCGATTATGTTCCTTATTTCCTTCAACGTGTAGCCCTTTGAAAGAAGGTCGTCGGCCATTACAGCCAAGTCAACGCAATAAGGACAATCCATTGCAGCGTGATCCTCCCAAGTTCCGTCATCACGGATAAAGCAGTCACGCAAATTGTGCATCTGCGGGATAACCTTTCCACGATGGGTCATGGCGTGCATGCCGCAGCCACAGTGGCAGGTCAGGAAGCCAAAATCCTCCTTCCTTGAACCGGATGCAAGCTCATAAGCTTTCATGATTTTTTCACTCTTCTGGGCAAAATCCGGAAGCGCAAGGTTCATCGAACCTGCATGGTTCTCACTTGTTTTCGGCCCATACAGCTTATAAAGCGGAACCGCAACAGAAAGAACGATAACTGCCATGATTAAAGCAGAGACAAGTTTTGACGTCGACATAGTTTCAATCACCCCAAAGCTTTTCAAACGATGTAAGGCTTTAGTATATAAATTTTGTTATATCCAATATTAGACACAGACTTACTTCTTCCTGATTCTCCCATCAATATATGCTATAACGGCAAAGAGGACAATAACGCCTCCAACCACCCTGAAAATAACTGAAAACTTCTGGAGGGATGCGATAGGAGTGGCAAAAAGCAGCAGGCCC
>CAYUOQ010000078.1:967-1449 GCA_964446445.1 uncultured Methanosarcinales archaeon | reverse complement strand
CCCCCGTTAAATATCAGGGCTTTGGAAGACAGACAACCCATCCTGAGAATTTTCAAAGAAAGCAGAACGAAGAACAGGCCAAGCCCAGCCAGCCAGAATGGCAAAGCAACAGATTGGAGGAAAAGCAGGGGCATGCCTGTTACCGTTATGCCAATTACTGCAAGAAGCGCAATGGCTGCCGTGCAAACGTTATGGCAGACAGTCCATGAGCTGAAAACTCCCATGACACTGCCAAGGCTGCTGATTACAGACAGAAACTTTTCCTTCAGACCAGTTCCATTCTTAACAATTTCCTTTGCTTTTGGCATCAAAAATGGGCTTGCAGAGCTTTCTTATATGCTTTACCTTTTTTGCCACGGTATCCTTTTACGTCTTTCCCTTAAGAAACGCATCCCTGCACTCATTGCTGCAGAAATAATGCTTTCTCCTGTTCATGACTGCAACTATTCCATTGTCTGACTCTTCAACTTCCATCCCGCAAA
>CAYUOQ010000078.1:0-957 GCA_964446445.1 uncultured Methanosarcinales archaeon | reverse complement strand
TCTGTAGCCATTTTATCCCCCGAAAAAGGTTATTATGCCAAAAATAAGCGCAATGCCCGAAATCATGAGGATAAACTGGGTGACAGACTTCCAGATTCCTGCCTCTTTGTGCAGCTCAGGAATAAGGTCTGCAGTTGCAACGTAGATGAAGCCGCCAGCCGCGAAAGCGAGCAGGAAAATTGTCAGGTGCCCAAGCTGGCTGAGGAAAACATACCCGGCAACTCCGCCCACAACAGCCATGAGTGCAGATACGAAATTGAAAAAAAGCGCCTTTGATTTGGAGAATCCACCATATATCAGAAGGCCAAAATCCCCAATTTCCTGAGGGATCTCATGCAGGGCGATTGCAACCGTTGTCGCAATGCCAAGCGGTATATTTGTAAGGAAGCTTGCCGCAATTATTGTGCCGTCAAGGAAGTTATGGACTGCATCGCCAATGAGGTTAAGGTAAGTAAAAGCATGAACCTCCCTGTGAGTTTCTTCCTTGGCCTCGCGATGGTGGTGGTGATGCCAAGAGATGAAGCGCTCTATTGAGAAAAAGACAAGAATGCCCACAACGACGAATAGCCATACAGGGGTATTGTCAATGCCGGTTTCTTCCCCAATCTCAAGGGCTTCTGGTATGAGGTCAAAAAACGCAGCGCTGATAAGGGTTCCGGCAGCGAAAGCGACCGCTCCGAAAAGGATGTTATTCAGCATTGACTGCTTGAGCAGCAACGTAACAATGCCAGCAAACGAAATAGCGCTAACTATGAAAACCCCAAGCAGGGTCAGAGCAAACTCATATGCCACGCTTAATCGCCTCCCCTGAGCTCAATGGCCCTGGCCACGCGGCTTACTGCCCTGAGGTAAGCGCCAGTCCTCATGTCAACATTATGCTGTTTGGACTGCTTAAGCGTCCTTGAAAAGGCCTCTGAAACCATTTTTGTCAGCTTTCCAAAAGAGTTGTATTACTTC
>CAYUOQ010000077.1:0-5492 GCA_964446445.1 uncultured Methanosarcinales archaeon | reverse complement strand
TGCCTTGACGGCCAGTCCAAAGGTTGCGGCAAAGGCGCATGCAGCGGCGGAAAACAGTCATGCACGAATGGCAAGTGGGGAGAGTGCAGCACAGACACGAACAAAAAAGCAGAAACCTGTGACAACGCAGACAATGACTGCGACGGCCAGGTTGATGAAGGCTGCCCAACATGCTCTGATGACGTTCAGAATGGCGGTGAGACCGGCATAGACTGCGGAGGGGATTGCACATCAACTGGAATTGAGATATGCAACGGCAGGGACGATAACAACAACTGCCAGACTGATGAAGGCCTCGTGTGCGGAAACCCTTCAAGCAGCGGCTGCGCAGTTTACGGTTCTGTTCCTTCTGCCGGTCAGTCGTGCTGCGAAGGTTACCAGCCATGCAACTTTGGCGGTTGTGGCGGCGCATGCTACATATCATGCCCTAACGCATTTTGCAAGGCTCCGAATGGCATCGCATGCCTTGGCCCTAACGACTGCGAGAGCGGCATATGCAGCAACAAGGTATGCGCGGCTCAGCCTGAGGTTATATGTGGCTATGAAATCTGCGGCAACAGGATTGATGACAACTGCAACGGGCAGGTTGATGAAGGGTGCAAGCGGGCATGCAACCCGTGGAGCTGCGCGTGGGACTGCCTAAGATATGACAGCGAATGCAAAGTTCACCTCGATGAAGACTGCTGCACGACGTGAATAGGCTTGCCCTGAGCAATAATTTTTTTTGCGATACGTATAAATGACCGCCGGTCAGAGACCGGTGGAAAAAGATTTTTATATGGTCTGTTGTGGTGTGGCTTAATGACAAATTATGAGATTTGCGCTACCGGCTCCTTCAAAGAGTTGTTCTCAACATGTCATTGCATTTTGACTGGTTTCGAGAGAAGAAGTTCCTTAATAAGCGCCTTTATTTTCTAGTTGATGATGCGGCGAAGAAGATTTTGTTTGTGGCTTTTGCTTCCAAGAAAGACCAGCAGAAGGTTATTGATTTTATTATTGCAAATAAAGACGAATTCTTTGACCATCTACGAAGCTTATAGACTGTTCTGATTAACCTCAAAATTCGTCAAAACCTTCTAAAGAAGAACTTTGAATTTGAGGTAGAAAGGGGGTTATTCAAAGTCCTCTATAGGAATTTGCTTACCCGTCCAGTTTTTAAGTCCTCTAAGCTCAGCTTGAGTTGCAGCAGCGCGTCATCAATTATTTCAGCCTTTTTCCTCAGAGTTTCATACTCCTTTTTTGGTATGGTGACAAGTTCCTGTTTCACACGGTTAATGATGTGCTGCTTATTTATATACTTTTGCCACCTGCTTTCGTCACCACCAACTCTTCATCCCATGAGCGCATCCAGTCGAGATCGAGGAGAAATTCCCCTCGAACAACCAGTTCCTCATTATACGTCTTCCAGTTTCGTTTGTCAACAAACGGATGACCCCACCGTGTACCATTGGTTGGATGCTTTGGCTTTGCCAACGTAATCACCTCTTTACTGTTTCAGAAACAGTAAAGTATTTAAATATGTGTGTTCACAAGAAGGCACTATGGATGCGACAGCATTTATTTACGAACTGAAAGAAGCCAAAGGCAAAAGTAAGACTTACCTGATTCGCAAGATTTTTTTTTTTTTTTTCTTCTCAAATCATGGAAACTACACGTATGAACGACCGGGGAAACTGACGCCCCTCATTAAAGAAAAATGGGGGAAATCGGTCATAATCACCAAAAGAAGCGATGCAGCAACAGTCAGCACAGTGCTCAAGAAGAACAAAATATTGCACAGAACAAAAAACATCAAAATAGTAGACTAATTGTGCAACACCGCAGTTCTTCCGTTACATTTATAAATGGCCTGTTTATTCTTTTGTTAGCCCGAGCGATTCGTTCTTTTCCGCCAACGCTTTTGCGCCGCAGCGGAAAAGGGCTGTGCTCTTTTTCACTGCTTCGGCAGGAGGGCGCATCGTATAGGTGTTTTTATGGCAGTAACCAAGGAAGACATTTTAAATGCTGTTGTAGCATTGAGGAAATCTGGAAAGCGCGGCTTTAGCCAGAGCGTTGACCTTGTTGTTCCTCTTACCGGCCTTGACTTGAAGAAGCCTGAGCACCAGATTGATTTTTTCATCGAGCTTCCTTCAGGAACTGGCAGGAAGGCAAGGGTTTGTGCTTTGATTGGTCCTGAGCTTCAGAACGAAGCCAAGTCCAACTGTGACAGTCTTGTTCTTCAGGAGGATTTTCCAAGCTATGGCAAGAACAAGAAGCTTGCAAAGAAGCTTGTAAAGCAGTTCGATTTTTTTATTGGCCAGGCCAATATAATGCCCCAAATAGCAGCTACCTTTGGGCGTGTTCTTGGCCCAAAAGGCAAGATGCCAAACCCAAAGGCTGGATGCATTGTCCCTCCAAAGGCTGCTTTGAAGCCTTTGATTGACAGGCTCCAGAGGATGATCCACGTTACTGCAAAGGTTGTGCCAATGGTGCAGTGCAAGGTTGGCAATGAAAAGATGACGGATGAGCAGATTGTGACGAATGTTTCTGCTGTTTACGACCAGATTGTTCACACTTTGCCATCTGGTGAGCAGAATATCAGGGCTGCGCTTATTAAGCTTACAATGGGAACTCCCGTGAGGTTGGCTGCTGTTAAGCCGGCTACTGCTGGCGTGAGGAAGAAGTGAAATGAAGGCCAAGACTATTGGGAACAAGAATGCAAGGAGGCCTGCAGATTATGTTGCAAAGGCAGCAATCCAGAAGAAGAAGGCAGTTGAGACTGTCACAAACCTCTTTAACAGATATAAGGTTGTTGCTGTTGTCAATTTGGAAAGCCTACCATCAGCACAGTTGCAAAAGCTAAGGGGAAGCCTTAGCAATGAAGTCCAGATTTTGATGAGCAAGAAGCCTTTTTTCAAGCTTGCAATAAACTCTGCAAAGCCAAAGCACAAGGGGGTTGAGCAGCTAGTCAATTCTCTGATAGGCATGCCTGCTCTTCTTTTCACTAACCAAAGTCCATTTAAGCTTGCAAACATCCTCCAAAAGAGCAAGTCAAAGGCTCCTGCAAAGCCTGGCCAAACTGCCCCTTTTGACATTGTAATCCCCGCGGGTCCTACAAGCTTTGCGCCAGGCCCCATTATTAGCGAGCTGGCGAGTGTTGGAATCAAGGCAGGAGTAGAAGGTGGCAAGATTGCAGTCAAGGTTCCTAGCACTATTGTCCATGAGGGTGAAAAGATCAAGCCAAAGGTTGCCGAAGTCCTTGCAAAGTTTAACATTCAGCCAATGGAAATTGGTTTGAATCTTGTTGCTGCCTACGAGGATGGCATAATTTATGATAGAAAGGTGCTTTCAGTTGACCCTTCAGCTTTTGTTTCAGAGCTTGTTTCAGCAGCTGCCGAGTCCAAGGCAATTGCACTTGAAATTGGCTTCCCTGCTGTTGATGTGATATCGCAGCTTGTTGGAATGGCTTCAAGGCAGGCGAAGAATGTGGCAAAAGAATTTGGCATCATGGTTCCTGAGCTTGCAGAAGAGCTTGTAGGAAAGGCAGGTCTTGAGGCTGGCGCAATCAATAGCATGATTAAGCTTCCAGTTGAACAGCAGCAATAGGTTTAAAAATAAGAGCACGTTTGCAAACAGGAGGGATGAATAATGGGAATGGAATATGTTTATGCGGCTCTGCTTTTGCATAAGGCAGGGAAGAAGGTTGAGGAGGCAGCATTGGGAAAAGTTCTCGATGCAGCTGGCGTAAAGGCTGATACCGCGATGGTTAAGGCTGTTGTTGCTTCACTTGATGGGGTTGACATTGACAAGGCTATAAAGGAAGCTGCGGTCCAGCAAGTTGTTGCAGCCGCGCCTGCCGCTGCGGGAAAGCAGGAAGCAAAGCCTGAGGCAAAGAAGGAAGAAGAGAAGAAGTCTACTGAGGAAGCTGCAGCCGGCCTTTCAGCACTTTTCGGATAAGGCCTCCTTTTTCTTTATTTTTTTATTCTTTTTTATGCTAGTGCGCTGGTGGGGCAAGAACCCTTGGCGGCTTGAGCGTAGAGCGAAAGCCGCAGTAGTTTGCCTTATTTTGAAGTTTATTAGAAAAGTTGAGGAATTTAATTACTGCATAGTAGCGAAAGATTTATATAGACTATTTTGTGCTCAGTCCTAATATGGGCTTGGAGTCTCAGTTGCAGTTTAATGCAAGTAACATTTCCGACAAGCTGAGGGAAGCTAGGGGATTTTCTGCCCAAAGTAGAGAACTGTTCTCAGAAATGGAACAGCACTCGATTAGATCACCAACTTACGTTGTTGTTAATCGCGTTGAAAATTTAACTCCTCATTTTGATAACAAAGGTCCTTTTCAAAGTGATGCAGTCACAAACCCTGCACAGCATGATTATTTGCGAGCTGTTTATAAAGGGGCAATCGAACTTGGACAACAAACTAGAAGAATTTTTGAGGCTGTTGATCCTGGAACGTGTTCAATCAGAGGATTGAATAAAATGGCTAAAGAGTATCATTCTGCTATTCAAGAGTTTCTTGCGCTATTTCCTTCCCTTGACAATCTTCTAGAGCTTGGGCCCCTCAACCCTATTCAGCAGATTTTAGCTACTGACATGGATTCTGCTGCAGGTCTTATTGCCTTTGCCTCAAATCGCATATTCAAGGAAGGTTTCATAGGGAATAGGTATCTCCTTAAAGAGGGCATTAAGACCATGGCATTAAACATTTATGACTCGCTTGCTCGTGCAGGTATTGGACTTGAAATGTGCAAAATTTGGCCAATTCAGACAGCGGTTGATTATTCTGGTATTGTGTCACAGCTTGTTGAAAATGCTGCACAACACGCCTTTAATGGCAGCAGAGGTTTACGACCACAAATTTCAATTTCAGGATCTCCGGAAATATTGGAAATGTTGGAGTTTGAATCTGTTCCTGCAAACACCGGCACTTACAGCCTGCGTGTTTCTGATAATGGATCCGGGATTGATCCGGGTATTAGGCAAGACCTTTTTGAAAAGCATGCAAGTTCAAAGCCAAAAGATGGCGGTGAGCATGGTGTTGGGTTATGGAGCGCACGGCAATATGCGCAGGAGCATGGAGCTTCATTAGAACTTGAAAGGACAGGCCCGGATGGAACAGCTTTTTCACTTGTAATTCCTTATTCAAGTGTGCGCTCAAAAATGTGCGTTCAGGAAAGTTCAGGAATGGCGGCAGTGCACATAAGGCAGGGTGTCGCGGCTAGATGATTGGGCATATTTTATCTATGCGTCATAGTTAAATAATTCTTCTGTTTCCCTGGGTTATATGAGGAACGGAGCTGGCCCCACACTTGATGACATGGTTGATCAAGAAGTTTTTACCCCCTTGGCTGATTTTTTTGTGTCTTCTGATTTCTTGCCCGAGCGTTTTCAGCCTGTCACGAATTATGCCGAGCTTATTCAAGGCAACATTACAGGTTTCAGCAGGCTTAGCCTTTACAAACTTGCCTTGGAAGGAGCGATTTCTAAAGTTCTGCCGGATAAGCTTGT
>CAYUOQ010000076.1:0-5497 GCA_964446445.1 uncultured Methanosarcinales archaeon | reverse complement strand
GACAGAACAGTCAAAAAACGGCATACTTTAAAAACGAAAACAAAAACTGCTTGACTGATGAAAAGAATAACCTGCCTGGGCATAGAATCAACAGCTCATACATTCGGGGTGGGCATAGCTACCCGCGAAAGCTGCGGGGCAAAAGGCAAAATACTTGCCAACGTTATAAGGCAATTCACGACAAAGACAGGGGGCATCATCCCTTCAGAAGCAGCAGACCACCACGTTGAAGTTTGCGATGAAGCAATCAAGGAAGCGCTGTCAAGCTCAAGCCTATCAATGAATGATGTTGACATAATCTCCTTTTCCCAAGGGCCAGGCATAGGGCACTGCCTTAGGGTTGGAGCGGCTGCTGCAAGGGCGCTTTCAACCATCCATAGCAAGCCCCTTGTTGGCGTAAACCACTGCATATCCCATTTGGAAATTGGAAAGCTTTTGACAAATGCAAACGATCCTGTGCTTCTTTACGCTTCAGGAGCAAATACCCAAGTCATAGCTTTTGAAACTGGCAAATACCGTATTTTTGGGGAGACCCTGGATATGGGGGTGGGAAACATGCTTGACCAGTTCGCAAGGCACATAGGCATTGGCTTTCCAGGAGGGCCGCAAATAATGAAACTGGCCAAAAAAGGCAAAAATTACATTGAGCTGCCTTATATCGTCAAGGGCATGGACGTCAGCTTTGGAGGAATACTCACAAACATTGAGAAAAAATACAATGAAAAATCCTTCAGCAGGGAAGACCTCTGCTACTCGCTTCAAGAGACTGTATTTGCAATGCTCGTTGAAATTGCAGAAAGGGCAATGGCGCATACCGGGAAAAAAGAGCTGCTGCTGGGAGGGGGCGTTGCATGCAACAAAAGGCTGCAGGAAATGTGCAGGATAATGTGCGAGGAAAGGGGAGCCAAGCTGTTTGTTCCGGAACGGCAGTTTTTGGTTGACAACGGCGCTATGATTGCATGGCTGGGAATACTTGAATATTTGAAAGGAACGCGAACTGCAGCTGAAAAGTCAGCCATCAAGCCATACTGGAGGACGGATGAAGTTTAGAATAAAAACAAAAGGATTGAAAATATTTTCTGAAAAATAGCTTTTCCCGTAAAAATTAGCTTTATCTCCAGAATTTTTTCATAACCTTGCAATAATTTTCGGCTTTTCCAGGCGAAGATTCATTAAAGCCCAAACAGCAAAAGAAGCATGCCTGTCACGCTTTCCGAGAAAAGGATAATAGCTGCCTGCCTGGCGATGTCTTTGGCCGGGATTCTGCTACTAATCGCGCTAAGCCTTGCCTTAAAGCCACCAGAAACCAGCGTCGAAGCTGCAGGCAGTGAAAGCGGAAAGGTAAGGATTGGGGGAGTAGTTGTTTCACAGTCGAACAAAGGCGATTATTATTCACTCACAATTGCAGGCTATAAGACCCTTGATGCCATAAGCTTTGAACCAGGCAAAATAGAAAGTCTGCATCTAAAAAATTTACAGCAGGTCGAACTGACAGGCAAAATCAATAGGTTCAAGGGGAAAAGCTCCATAATAATAGAGAAAATCCGGCCAATTAATTCAAGCCTGCTTTGCAGGTGAAACTTTTGGAAGCCACCCTGATCCTCCTGGCAACTACGCTTGGCATAGCTTCAGGCATAGCCACAGGCCTGCTGCCGGGATTGCACGTAAACATGGCGGCTGCAATTGTTGCAGCGCTCTTTTATTCAGAAAATGAACCCATTGAAAGAACTGCCACAGCTGCTTTCATACTTGCAATGTCGGTAAGCCATGTCTTCCATGAAGCAATACCCTCAACTTTTCTTGGATTCTCAGAATCGGAGACTGCATTGGCAGTCCTCCCAGGACAAAAGCTGCTTAAAAAAGGACAAGGAAGAAAGGCTGTCTTGCTATCTTCCCTTGGGGCATTGGCAGGGGTTTTTGGAATCATAGCCCTGTGCCCCTTACTGTTGCTAATCCTGAAGCCAGTTTTCCAGGCAACAAAAAACTTCATACCTCTGATCCTGGCAGGGGTCCTCGGCCTTCACTTCCTCAAATCAGAAAAGAGAAGGATTCTTGATTTGACAGTGCTCGCACTGGCAGGAACATTCGGAATTATAACGCTCGACCTCATGGCCATCAAAGAACCGCTTCTACCAATGTTTTCAGGCCTTTTCGGGATGAGCTCGCTGATATCAGCGCTTATTACCAAATCCACTATTCCAACGCAGAAGGAAAAGGCGCAAATCAGCATCAAAAAGACTTCCAAAGCAGCAAGAATTTTCGGCCTTGGAACAATTTCAAGCATCCTGATGAGCCTTTACCCTGCCCTTGGACCTGCCCAGGCAGCAATGATATCCACTTCAACAATGAAAAAATTAAAACCAACTGCCTACATATTCCTGATTGGAACAATATCCTCAACATCAATGCTGCTCGGAATCCTAACACTCTACTCTTTCGACAAAGCAAGAAACGGCTCGATTGCCGTAATAGGAAACATAATTGCACTCACACCCCAGCATCTTGTTACCCTGATGGCAGTTTCAGCAGTTGCAGCTTCAACCTCTTTCGCAACAACGAATTTGATTTCAAGGCCTTTCGCAAAAGCGGTGAAAGCCATTAACTACGGCCTTTTGAACAAACTGATGATTGCCTTCATAACTTTTATGGTTCTCCTGATTTCAGGCTTTCCTGGCGTTCTTGTATTGTTCACCGCAGCAGCAATAGGGTTGATTCCGGCCTTTGGCAAATCAAGCAGGCAGATGCTGATGGGCTGCCTGATATTTCCCGTGATTTTATATTATGTCTAAGTTCTCATAAAATTTTAAAAATGCAGCCAATTCATGCCGTGCATGGACATCATTTCTGCACTGCTGGTCATTTCCGGGCTTGCACTGTTTGAGGTAATAATAAGCGTTGACAATGCAATAATAAACGCAGAAGTTCTTGGCACAATGAGCAAGGCCGCCAGACGATGGTTCCTGCTGTGGGGCATAGTAATTGCAGTCTTCCTTGTCAGGGGCTTGCTGCCCCTCCTGATACTATGGGCAAACAACCCTTCACTTGGCCCTGTTGGCGCATTTGTGGCTTCATTCAGCGCAGACCCACATGTTGCAGAGGTCATAGAGCAATCAGCTCCGATACTGCTAATCGGAGGAGGCACTTTCCTCATTTTCCTGTTCTTCCATTGGCTCTTCCTGGAGCCAAAGCACTACGGACTTAAAGGGGAAGCCTTCTTTCACAGGCAAGGCGTATGGTTCTTCGCTGTAGCATCAATCCTTCTTGCCGTCATAGTCTGGTTTGCAATAAACAAAAATCCATTAATGGCATTTGGAGCAGTTGTCGGCTCAACAGCTTTTTTCATCACTCATGGCTTCAAGGAAAACGCCGAGCAGGCAGAAAAGCAGATGATTGAAGGCAGCGCCAGGATGTCGGACATGAGCAAGATACTCTACCTTGAAGTGATTGACGCAACATTCTCAATAGATGGCATACTCGGAGCCTTTGGCTTCACATTCTCAATACCCCTGATCCTACTGGGCAACGGGATTGGCGCGGTCGTCGTAAGGCAGCTCACTGTAAGCAACATAGAGCGAATAAAGAAATTTAAGTTCCTCAAGAACGGCGCAATGTATTCAATACTTGCACTTGGCACCGTAATGCTGCTTCACAGCTTCGGCTTTAACATTCCAGAATGGTTCAGTCCCATTATAACTTTTGCCATTGTTGGATACTTCTTTTACAAGTCATACAAGGAAGTGAATCCTTCCACTATGTAAAATCAAAAAACTTTTTATTTAAAACCGCGTTACCCGCCTTTTATGGGTAAACGACCAGAAGGCCTTCTTGGAAAACTATATGATGCTGTAGCCAAGAAAAATGCAGATCCCACAGGAACAATCGGGGCTTTGGTTAGCAGTGCAGCTGATGAACGCGTAATAGGTTACCCAATTGTTGACTACCTTAATGACGTCTTTGGCCTTAATGGACAACCCCAGCTAAGCAGAGCTCAGGCGATCGAAAGGAGGAGCACAACTATTGATTCTAAGCCGATTTACGATGAGGATGCCAATGAGGATATATCTGACGCTGAGTTTGAAAACCTTCCCCAGCCAATAGGGTGGGAAGATAAAACAGTACCAGTATATGGAGTTGAAGAGCGTGTAGACAGGTGGGAAAGAAGAGCTTACAAGGTCATGAAGGCGTATATTAATGTTCGAAGGCCTGTCACAAACAGAAGAACTCGAGAAATAACTGACCTGCCCTGGTCAATGCCGAATGCAAAGACAGGAGGAATGGCTCGTGAAAGGGTTATTAGACTATTAGAATTCTATGGGAAGCCGCTAACTGTAGGAGGCTTGTACTCCCTCTTTAGGGAAGCAGAGACAAGGGGGTATTTTCAAGCCCCAGAAACCACGGGATTCGGCCCGAAAATACTTGAAACAACATATGCAACTCTCAAAAAAGTTGGTGTTGCACTGCCGCAAATCAATCTTGTTAAACAAGCCTAGAAATAAATTTCCCAGATCGAAATCACAGCTTCAATGCTTTCTTAAGGGCATTCTTGTCATATCCAACTATCATCTTGCCATCAACTTCTATTACAGGAACTCCCATCTGGCCAGACTTCTCAACCATGTACTCTGCAGCCTTCTGGTCAGCAGCCACATTTACTTCCTTAAAAGGTATATTGTTCTCTTTCAGAAACTCCTTTGCCTTCCCGCACCAAACGCAGGTGGGCGTTGAATACACGGTAACAGACACCATAAGTTCAGAAAAAATGGGGCAATTATATAAATTTAACCCCCTGTAAAGTCAAGTGTGAAATCAACGTCTGCATTTCCATTAACGGACTCAATGATCAATCCTTCGCCCTGCGAAGCCACAAACTTCTGGGTTACTGATGTGATATTATTGAACTCCATGACAGAATCTGGCTTTTGCCCTGAGAGAAAGGAGTCGTAATCAGACCTGTCCCTGACAAGGTAAGCATTAACAGGAATGACGGATGAAATACCAAACTCGACAGGGATATTGTCCTCCGGAAAATTATAATCCGGATTATACAGGTAGTGGAAGGCAACCCAGCCCTTGTTAAGTGAAAACTTCTGCTCCTGGAACATGGATGCAAAATCCATAACTGCATAGCAATCCCTGCGTTCACAATGCACGCCCACACCGGCATCGCTGTAAAGCCCATCCCTGTCAAGAAGTGTAGCACGGTGTCCCGGGCTGCCAAGCCAGCCTTCAATAGCAGACTTTGCAAGATCATTATCTTCTGTCAGTGAGCCACTAAAGTAAAGATTTTCATTTGCAACAACGTAGATTAAGCCAGCATCAGAAAGCCTGCCTTTTACATCCTTGCCAGTCGTGTCGGTATGGTGAAAGCCTTCA
Source organism: uncultured Methanosarcinales archaeon (assembly GCA_964446445.1). Classification (GTDB taxonomy): domain Archaea; phylum Nanobdellota; class Nanobdellia; order Woesearchaeales; family UBA10216; genus UBA10216. The sequence goes on along the minus strand of CAYUOQ010000076.1, from coordinate 124 downwards.
AAGGGCATTGAAGCGCTATACTTTCTTGCCACATTGGCAATTGCCTCGTTCCATCTTAAAGGCTTAATGCCACGCCTGGTCCTTTCATCGTTTGCAAGCTTAAAAATCTCTTTTTCAGCAGCCA
>CAYUOQ010000075.1:3698-5536 GCA_964446445.1 uncultured Methanosarcinales archaeon | reverse complement strand
ACTTCAACAGAAGAACAGCTCTAGCCCGTCAAACACGGGCTAGTTGACTTTGCCTGAGAGTAGTAAGCTTTTTAAAGCTGCTGCAAATTCTCAAAAAGCATGGCAAAGCTCAGAAGGGCAAGGACTTACAGGCATCTTGACACACCCTATACGAGGATTAGCAAGTTCAGGAAGAAATCATACATTAGAATGAGTCCTGCAAGGAAAGTCACAAGCTTTGACATGGGAGACTCCCAGAAGGAATTTTCCCATACAATTGACATGCTCCCAAAAGACGACCTCCAAATAAGGCAGGAGGCAATGGAGGCAGCAAGGCAGACGTGCATAAGGCTGCTTGAAAAGAACCTCTCAAAGAATGGATTCCACTTCAAGATAAGGAAATACCCTTACCACATCCTAAGGGAAAAATCACTTGCGTTGGGAGCAGGAGCAGACCGTGTCAGCACAGGAATGCAGAAGCCGTTTGGAAAGCCCATAGGCACCGCAGTCCAGCTCAAGGCAGGCGACAGGTTTTTCACAATCCAAACTGAAGAGAATGGGATAGCTGTTGCAAGAAAGGCTCTGGTAAGGGCCGGCAAGAAAATGCCATGCTCATTTTCGATTATAATTTCAGAAAACAAGCCAACCACAGCTCCAACAATAACTGCCTGAATTCTAGAAATGTTTTTATACAAAAAAATCAGATTACTCTATAATGAGCCTTGTAAAGAAATGGGTAATAACAATAGCAATTGCAATTGTCCTGAACCTATTCGTGAATTATGCAGTAAGCGTATTCTACGAGGAGCCTCAATATAACGACTACTGCCCTGACCAGGGAAGATACCCGTACCCTGCAAAGCCATATCCAGAATACACCCCGCAAAACTGCAGCTTCTTGCCAGTAGGTGAAGAGCTTCAAGGAAACTGCAGCCAACAAAAGGGCGGGATAATGTACAAATACAATCTGACAACGGGCTGTCCAGCAGAAGCTTATTGTGAGACCTGCGGAACAGCATATAACGATGTTATGCAGAACAGGCAATCGAACATATTCCTCATACTTATCTTATTTGGGGCAGCTGCCCTTGTTGCAGGCGTTGTAATAAAGGAGGAATCAGTTGCAAATGGCTTCCTCTTTGGAGGCGTATTAAGCCTTATAATCGCAGCAATAAGAAACTGGAGCAACCTCCAGGACGTCTTCAAGCTGGCAATACTGGGTTTAGTATTGTTAATTCTTATCTGGGTGGGGTACAGGCAAGGAAAGCCTCTCATTCCTCGAATGAAAAAATGAAAATACGGACATGCCCAAAATGCGGCTCAACAGACATAATTCTCGACAGGCTAATGGGCCTGACTGGAACAAAATACAAGTGCAACACCTGCGGCTATTCCGGAGACGTAATTGTTGAACAGGACGTTGAGAAAGATTTCAGCGGATAATACATCTGTTTACTTTTTCTCCTGCCCTGACCCTTTTTCTATTTCTGGGAAAAAGCTTCCTGAAAAACCGCAATCCACACACAGGTAGCTTGGGGTTGAAAAGCCGGCAGCAGCCTTCACATTAGTCGGATCAGGCTTCACATTCTCGCTGCCACACTTCGGGCAAACCTTGACGTACTGCACTTAAAATCACGTCCCCTTCCTGGCAACCCCGCTCTTGATTGCAGCATCAGTAACAGCCTTTGAAACAGAAGGCACAATTGCAGGGTCAAGAGGGTCTGGCACGATCATTTCCCTGGAAGGGAATTTTACAAGAGAGGCAAGCACCATTGCAGCTGCCAGTTTCATCTCCTCACTTATTTCGCTTGCACGACAATCAAGGGCTCCCCTGAAAATGCCTGGAAAGGCGAGAGAAT
>CAYUOQ010000075.1:3195-3688 GCA_964446445.1 uncultured Methanosarcinales archaeon | reverse complement strand
AGAGAATTATGAACCTTGTTAGGATAGTCTGAAAGGCCTGACAAAACAAAGGCAGAGCCAGCAGCAATCACGACGTCATGAATAATCTCTGGAACAGTGAAAAAAAAAGAAAAAACAATAGACTTGGAAGCCATTGAGCGAACCATTTCCTTTGACAGCAAGCCAGCCTTTGAAACCCCAATGAAAACATCAGCGCCGGAAATGACTTCAGCAAGAGAACCTTTCCTCATCTGCTTGTTAGTCACAGAGGCCAACTGGACCTTTTCAGGATTCATACCCTCCTCCCTTCCGGAGTATATTGCACCACGGGTGTCAACAATTATGATGTCCTTGACGCCAAAGCTCATCACCATTTTAGCAGTTGCAGTTCCAGCAGCACCGGCACCGCTCATTACAACAAGGACATCCTCTTTTCTCTTCCCAACAACTTTTAAAGCATTAATCAAGCCAGCAAGAACAACAACAGCTGTTGCATGCTGGTCATCATGCATGA
>CAYUOQ010000075.1:1406-3185 GCA_964446445.1 uncultured Methanosarcinales archaeon | reverse complement strand
CTTCAAAGCATTTTGGAGCTGCAATGTCCTCAAGGTTAATGCCTCCGAAAACAGGCGCAATAGCCTTTACAACTGCAACAATCCCTGCAGGCTCGTGCACATCAATGCAAATTGGAAAAGCATCTATCCCTGCAAGCTGCCTGAACAAAACGCACTTGCCCTCCATTACAGGAATGGCAGCCTTTGCACCAACATTGCCCAAACCGAGAACCGCAGAGCCATCACTCACAACTGCAATCATATTCCCCTTGCCAGTGTATGCGTAAACTAATTCAGGGTTGTTGGCGATTGCATTAGAGACTGCACCAACGCCAGGAGTATAAGCAAGGGAAAGGTCCTGTCTTGACTTCAAGGGAATCTTAACTGCTGTTGATAACTTGCCCTTGTGCTTCTCATGGAGCGCCAGTGAATCCTCATTAACTCCCATACATCATCCACATGGTCGCAAAAAAACAGAGTATTTAAAGCTTGTCCAGCCCCTCGATAAAACAGTCCGCAAACAATATATAATTACCACCCCCATACTTTTTGAAGGAATAAGAAAATGACTGAGCTAAACTTTTACCCAATAGACACAACTTACAAGGTTGAAAAGGAAGGAGGGCAGCTTAAAGCTTCGATTGAACTTTACGGCAGAGGGGTAGTCAATTCGCAGCTGGAAAGGCTAAGCGTGAAGTTCGAAAACTTCACGCCCTACTTCTGGCTAATACCGAAAGGAAGTGCGGAAGAAGCGGCATTACAGCTAATCCAGCTAAAGGTGGAAAACCCGGACTTCAAGGTAGCAGAGACTGAAATCCGCGACAAAAAATACCTTGGAAAGGAGACAAGGGCAGTCAAGGCAACAGTCAGCATACCCGCTGCAGTGCCTCAGCTAAGGGAAAAGGCAGCGCAGCTCGGAAAGGTTCTGGAAGCCGACATCCCATTTGCAAAGCGCTTCCTAATTGACAAAGGCATACTCCCACTTGCACTTTACAACGCCGAGGCAACAAAGCTATTGCAAAAAGGAAAAGTGGCCAGTTACTCTGCAAGCCTCTTGAACCAGGCAAGCGAAGAGATGCATGAGCTAAAAATCCTTGCAATAGACCTTGAAACACACAACCCCCTTGGCAAGACAATGCTTCCTGAAGAGCACCCAATAATAATGGCAGCTTTGAGTGGCGAAGGCTTCAGGAAAGTCCTGACATGGAAAAAATTCCCAACAAAACTGGACTATGTTGAATTCGTTGACAGCGAGCTGGAGCTGCTTGAAAAAATCAGGCAATACATAATCCAATACGAGCCAGACATAATAACAGGATACTACTCTGATGTCTTTGACCTTCCCTACATAAAAGCGCGGGCAGAAAAATACAGGCTTAAACTTGACATCGGCCTTGATGGAACTGAGCCAAGGGTAAACACAACAGCTGCAAGCACGACCACAGAGATAACAGGCATAGTCCACATTGATATATACAAGTTTGTGAAAAAAATAATGTGGTCCTCCCTCCAGACAACAACATATGACCTGACTTCGGTCTCGCAAGAGCTCCTTAACGAAGGTAAAAACAAGGTTGACATTGACAAGCTTTACATTGCCTGGGACAGCCAGGATGGCAGCAAGCTGGAGTCCTACTGTGCATACAACATGCAGGATGCACTTCTAACGTATAACCTCTGTAAGAAGCTGCTACCAAGCATAATGGAGCTGACAAGGACAATAGGGATGCCAATGTTCGACGTCAGCAGGATGAGCTACTCCCAGCTTGTTGAATGGTACCTGATGAAGCAGGCAAAGGA
>CAYUOQ010000075.1:0-1396 GCA_964446445.1 uncultured Methanosarcinales archaeon | reverse complement strand
AATTCAACGAGCTTATTCCAAACAGGCCAAACAGCCTTGAGGAAAGCAAGAGGAGAATGACCAGCTACACTGGAGGATTTGTCTATGAACCCACCCCAGGCCTTTACAAGGACATCCTTGTTTTTGACTTCATGAGCCTTTACCCAACGATAATATCGGCGCACAATGTTTCGCCTGATACGCTGAACTGCCAATGCTGCAATGAAGATCCAAACGCAAAAGTGCCTGGAGAGGAAAACTGGTTCTGCACAAGGAAAAGAGGATTCATACCATCAGTCATAGATGAGGTAATAAAAAGGAGGATAAGGGTCAAGGAAATAATCAAGGCAGCTGGCACTGACAAAACATTGCACGCAAGGCAGCTCGCCCTAAAGACAATTGCAAACTCAATGTACGGGTATTTCGGATTCTATGGGGCAAGATGGTACAGCATAGAATGCGCAAAGGCAATAACAGCATTCGGCAGGAACCACATACAGAGCGTAATAGAAGAAGCAAAAGCTGCAGGATTTAAAGTTCTTTACAGCGACACGGATTCAATCTTCATGGCTCTTGCAGGGCAAACAAGGGAAAACGCGGAAAAATTCGTTGCTGAGGTAAACAGGAAACTTCCCGGAATGATGGAACTGGACTTCGAAGGCTTTTACCCATCAGGCATATTTGTAGGCACAAAAGGCACTGGGCAGGGAGCCAAGAAGAAATATGCACTAATATCACCAGAAGGAAAGATGAAAATAAGAGGCTTTGAAACAGTAAGAAGAAACCTGTCATTCATCGCAAAGGAGACCCAGGAAAAGGTTCTCGACATCATCTTAAGGGATAATAACGTTGAAGGAGCTTACAGATATGTGAAGGAAATTGGAAATAATACAAGGCTTCGAAAAATACCAATTGAAAAGATGGTAATCACAACCCAGCTTCAAAAGGCTATAGGAAGCTACGAGTCATATGGCCCGCATGTTGCCGCTGCTCAAAGAATGAAAGAGAAAGGAATGCCGGCAGCCCCCGGAGCAATGATAAGATACGTTGTAGTACAGGGAAGCGAAAGGATAAGGGACAGGGTAAAGCTGCCAGACGAGGTTAAATACGGGGAATACGATCCGGAATACTACGTAAACAACCAGATAATACCTGCAGTTGGGAAACTTTTTGACGTATTCGGGTACAAGGCAGAGGAACTGGCCGCGGAAAAGACGCAAAGCAAGCTGCAGGCGTTCTTCCCAACATCGTAATATTTATAAATATGCCTGTTTTTTATAATCATTATAACTGTTTTGGTAAGCACAATGAGCACTACAATTGCCATCTCACCCGAAATCAGGGAGGAAATAAAGGAATTTGGAAATAAGGGAGAAACGTACAATGACATACTTGCGCGGCTCCTGAAAAGCGCCAA
>CAYUOQ010000074.1:3816-5586 GCA_964446445.1 uncultured Methanosarcinales archaeon | reverse complement strand
GACAGGCATATGAGCACATATTCCTTGCAAGGACACTCGGCGTCCAACAGCTGGTTGTCTCAATCAATAAGATGGACATGGTCCAGTACGACCAGAAAAGGTTTGAGGAGGTAAAAGCAAACGCCTCACAAATCCTAAAGGCGGTAGGCTACGATGTGACAAAGATCCAGTTCGTCCCATCAGCAGCATACCTGGGAGATAACCTTACAAAGAAGTCAGAGAAAATGCCATGGTATGTCGGCCCAACACTCCTTGAGGCAATGAACAACCTCAAAGCGCCAGAGAAGCCAACCCAGCTGCCACTAAGGCTGCCACTCCAAGATGTCTATGACATCAAGGGAATAGGAGCAGTGCCAGTTGGAAGGGTAGAGACCGGCGTAATGAAAGTTAACGACAAGATAATTGTCGTGCCAGCAAGGGAAGGAAAAGGCGTAACCGGCGAGGTCAAGAGCATAGAGATGCACCACGAGTCGCTAACCCAAGCCGAGCCTGGAGACAACGTTGGATTCTCAGTAAGGGGCATAAACAAGCAGGACATTGCAAGGGGGGACGTTGTTGGAAAAACAGACAACCCTCCATCGGTTGCAAAGGAATTCACTGCGCGCATCGTAGTGCTAAACCACCCCAACGTGCTCACTGCAGGATACACTCCGGTATTTCACATACACACAGCGCAGATTGCATGCAAGATAACAGAATTGGTTAAAAAGATAAACCCGGCAACCGGCGAAACACTGCAGGAAAAGCCTGACTTCCTCAAGAACGGAGAGGTTGCAATCGTAAAGGTCCAGCCAACAGGAACCCAGGGCCTGGTCATCGAGAAGCAGTCAGACATCCCACAACTGGCAAGGTTTGCCATCAGGGATTCCGGGTCAACCGTTGCAGCCGGCCAGTGCATAGACGTTGTGAAGAAGTAAGCACTTCTTCCATTTTTTCTTTTTAACTTAAATTTCTATTTAAGACTCTGTTAAGGTATCGGGACTTGACCATAGCCGTTAAGCAACGGGACTTAATTAATGATTTTATCTTGCGCCAACCGCCAACAGTTACCTTTATAAATCAGCCACGAATTCTAAAGAAGTATGCAAAAGGCACGAATCAAGCTCGCAAGCACGGACATTGAAAAAATAAATTCCGTATGCACATCCATAAAGGACATTGTAGAAAAAACCGGAGTGGACATGCACGGGCCAATACCCCTGCCTACAAAGAAACTCAAGGTCACCACGAGGAAGTGCCCATGCGGAGATGGAAAAGCAACATGGGACAGGTTTGAAATGAGAATTCACAAGAGAATGATTGACCTTGGAATTGACGAAAGGGCGCTTAGGCTGGTAATGAGGGTCCCAATACCAGAAGGCCTGAACATTGAAATTGAAATGATTGAAAAGTAATTTCTTCTAAAAAGGTTTGAGTTCTACCGCAAAATTTCCAACACTAACTTTAAATACTACCGGAAGTTCTTTTCCAGCAGGTGTGGGAAAAATCGCAAAGGACGACGGCAACGGCAGGTATGTCAAGCTGATTGCAGGCACGTCTGTGCCGGAACTTGCGAAGGAAATTTCTAAGAATGTTGGCATTCCGCTTGTCAAGGCAGACATTGGCAAATTCTCAAATGGCGAGTCAAGGGTGGAAATCCTTGAGTCTGTCAGGGGAGCAGATGTTTTCATAATACAGTCAACATGCCCGCCAGTCAATGACAATATCATGGAGCTTTTGCTCATGATGGATGCCCTGCGAAGGGCTTCGGCCAGCTCCATCAACCTCATG
>CAYUOQ010000074.1:2076-3756 GCA_964446445.1 uncultured Methanosarcinales archaeon | reverse complement strand
AATACTTTGGCTATGGAAAACAAGACAAGAAGAAAACAGGCAGGGAGCCAATCTCGGCAAAGGTGGTTGCAGGCATGATGGAAACATCTGGCGCTGCCAGGCTTATAACAATAGACCTGCATGCGCAGCAAATAGAAGGCTTCTTTGACATACCAGTTGACAACTTGTCAGCAATATACCTGTTTGCAGACTACATGAAGAAGAAAAAATTTGAAAATGCTGTAGTTGTAACCCCTGATGCTGGCGGAACAAAAAGAGCAAGAGACTTGGCTAATGCCATGCAGGCGGAAAGGATAGCAATAATTGACAAGTACAGGCCTGACTGGAGGAAGGCAAGCGCCATGAATGTGATAGGAAAAGTAGATGGCATGAACGCAATCATAGTTGATGACTTCATAGACACAGGCGGAAGCATGGTGGAAGCGGTCAAGGCTGTAAGAAACCACAAGGCCGAAAAGATATGGGTAGCCTGCACGCACCCACTCCTAACAGATCCAGCAACGCAAAGGTTCCAGGAGCTTAACGATTCAGGAGAGGTTGAGGGATTCCTTTTCAGCGACAGCGTGCCAATACCAAAGGAGAAGATGCTAAAGAACTACAACATAATTTCAACTGCTCCAATGCTTGCCGATACCATAGAAAGGATTGCAAGGGGCTTCTCATTGCACCCGTACAAGTCGAACAAAGGCCAATAGGAAGACACTTCTTTCTGAAAACATTTAAAAACGTGCCGAGATTAGCAAAAAAAATGGCAGAAAAACAAGAACAAATGCCTGGCTCTGAAAAGGAAGAATTGATGAAAGAGAAATATGCCGAGCTCAGGATGGCTGCAGCCGAAATAAAGCAGCTACAGCAGCAGCTGGAAGCTGTAGAAGAGAAAAAACAGGAGCTGGAAGCTGCAAGCGCAAGCCTCGGGGAGCTAAAAAAGACCAAAGAAAAAACAAGGATGCTCGCACCGATAACAGAAGGCATATTCATAAAAGCAAGCGTAGAAAGCAGCAATGAGCTCCTCGTAAACGTTGGAAGCAACATCTGCGTGAAAAAAACGATAGATGAAACAAGGCAGATGCTTGAAGCAAAGGCCAGAGAGATCTCCTCATACCAGGAATCACTCCTTGATGAGCTTACAAAGGTGACGGAACAGGCAGACAGCCTGGAAGCCGAACTCGGAAAGATGCTCCAGGAAGAATAAAATGTTTGGATTTCTCAAGAAAAAGATTGGAGAAGCAATAGGCAAATTCACCGAAAAGGCCAAAGAAGAGCCTGCAAAGGAAGCGAAACAGCCTGAGGAAGAGAAGCTGGAACAGCCAAAAGCTGAGGCTGAAACAGGGAAGTCAAAAGAACCAAGCATTGAGAAGAAACCAAAGACTGAAACAATAAAGGCAAAAACAGAAAAAGCTGAAGCAGCAGAGCCAAAAGCAGCGCCAGTTGCTGAAGAAAAGGCAGCCCCAACCAAGGAACAAGCCGAACCAAAAGGCATCTTTGGAAAGCTGAAAGGCGCAATATCCGGTGCGGTAACAACAACCAGGATATCAGAAAGCAGGTTTGAAGAAATGTTTTGGGACCTTGAACTTGCCCTGCTCGAAAACAACACAGCAGTAGAAGTCATCGACAAAGTAAAAAAGGACTTGAAGGATGCGCTGGTTGAAAAACCGCTTCAAAGGGGAAAAATCGAGGAAG
>CAYUOQ010000074.1:0-2066 GCA_964446445.1 uncultured Methanosarcinales archaeon | reverse complement strand
CGAAGGGCGGAGAAGAAATTAGTGCCGTTAATGAATAAAAAAATCGCTTAGGGAAAGCATTGGACAGTTATTCCAAACAGAAAGCGATTTTATGGAAAAAGTTAAAACTGCAGTGGCACAGAACAAGCCAGTCAGGATAATGTTCGTAGGGATAAATGGCTCTGGAAAGACAACTACCATAGCAAAGATCGCGAAAAAGCTCCAAGACAACAAGCTAAAGGTTGTAATAGCAGCAGCAGACACGTTCAGGGCAGCGGCCATACACCAGTTACAGGAGCACGCCGACAAGCTGGGAGTCAAGCTGATAAAGCATGACTACGGGTCAGACCCGGCAGCGGTTGCATTTGACACAATCAAGTTTGCAGAAGCCCACGGAATTGATGTCGTGCTCATAGACACCGCGGGAAGGCTGCACTCAAACGTCAACCTGATGGACGAGATGAAAAAGGTTGCAAGGGTTTCAAAGCCTGACTTCAAGATCTTTATTGGGGAGAGCATAACAGGCAATGACTGCGTGGAACAGGCGAAAAGCTTCAATGAGGCAATAGGCATAGACGGGATAATCCTTTCAAAGGCGGACATAGACGAAAAAGGAGGGGCTGCAATATCAGTAAGCTATGTTACAAAGAAGCCAATATACTACATAGGGACAGGACAAGGCTATGAAGACCTAAAACAGTTTGACCCTAAGCTCATTTTTGAGTCTGTTGGGCTTTAGCGTTTATTGCATTTCTTGCTCCAATAACGATTGCATTGTCAAGGTAATCAAGCCAGAAGCCTTCGTCAAGCTGAAATTGAACTTGGCGAGTTCCATCTGCAAGCCCGTTCCTGAAAAGCTTTTCTACGCCATCCTGAACCTCATTAGGATCGCCTGAAAAAGATACCCCTTCCCCAATAACCTCGTAGAGGCCGTCTCCATCCCTTTCCCCAATCCTGTGAACGCTTAATACCATGGCTGTCGTTGCTGTTGGGAAAAAGGTAAGCTGGTTTGGCAATTTCTTGTAAGGCTTTTCAGGCCTATGCGGCCCATGATAGATTACGCGCTTTTCCCTTAAAAGCAGGGCATCGAGAGAACCCGCACAGTGCCTTACCTCCTCGCCCAAGATTACTGCAAGCCAACCATCTCTTAGCCCAGTATTGACGCAAGACCCAATTTGATCAACTGTTGAATAAGGCCTCCCCTGCTTAACAAAGTAAAGGCAATGCCTTCCCAATCGCATTTCAAAAACGCTAACAGGATGGCCGGGGTCATGGGGAAAACCATTATGCACCATGAATCCGGAATGGCCTGGCATTGTCGAATTAGTTGAGAGGTAAGCCAGCCTTGAATCGGGTTTTACAAAACCATCCTTGAAAGGCAACGCACCCCTATGAATTAAGCCTTCTCCCAAGTAATAAAACGTTGATGGCGCTTGCCCCCTGAAAGGCTCAACCCTTTTTGAACTGTTTCCGGACATATTACCTCCATTAGCACTGCATCAAGACACGCCTTTTTTACTTGAAAAAAACTGCAGAACGTGCCTTGAGAAAAAACCAATGAAGCTCAGGCAATGAGCCCAAGCAGCAAGATTACCATAATGCCAATAATAACTGGTTCAGCTAGCTTATTCTGAAACATAGAGAAAACAGGTTTTAAAAGTCATATTTAAGATTTGCTATATGCTTTTATTTCTTAAAACGAATAACCCCTTCCCTGTAAACACCCTGGAAAAGCCTGACCGGCCTCCAATCATCAACAACCAAAGCCGCACCAAGCCATTTTGCAAGCTCTTCCGGATTACCAATGGTTGCAGAAAGGCCAATGAGCTGGACCTTTGGAAGAATCTGCATCAAAAGGGTAATAAGAATCTCGAGCGTAGGACCTCTGCTGGCATCATTCAATAAGTGGATTTCATCAACGATAACAACAGAAACAGAGCCAACCCAGGAAGCATGATGCCTCAACAACGAGTCAAGCTTTTCAGCTGTGCTGATGACAAGGTCGTAGTCTGAAAGGTAAGGGTCTGAAGAATCCAAATCGCCAATAGACATTGCAACCTTCACAAAAGAGCCGTACCGTTGCTTAA
>CAYUOQ010000073.1:1716-5588 GCA_964446445.1 uncultured Methanosarcinales archaeon | reverse complement strand
AGTGGCAAAAAACATCCTTGAAAAGCTTGTTGAGAAGCCATTCGACGTTGAGGAATACGTGAAGAAAAACAACCTGTTCTCAGTCGGCCAGGCTGATGTGCTGGAAAAATACTGCGAGGAAGCAATATTGGAAAATCCGGAAGCAGTTGCCGATTACAATGCAGGAAAAGAGAAGGCGCTGAATTTCATTATTGGTTCTGTTATGAAAAAATCAAGAGGAAAGGCAACGCCGCAGCAAGTTGCAGAGATATTGAAGCGGCTCATTGCTTAAGCACGATGCCCGCTTCAGAAATAAGCTGCTGCGGGTTGCTCTCATAAAGGCCGATCACATAGCCAGGTCCTTTTCTCGTAACCAACCCCTCCATTTTTTCCACATTTTCATCCCGCCACCAGTTTGAACTTCTCTCATCCAGCCTGATTGAAGCTTCATCGTAGCCAAGGTGCCAGTCTTTACTAAGCTGAACAAACCAGGCAATTCCAATGCCGTGCACAACATACTCCTCTAACAATGAATTTCTAGCGACAATACCCCCATCTGCCGGCTCGCCTGCAGCAATAGCCTGCCTGATATGCTCTCTTGCGAACACATCCAATGCGTAATGGAGAACTTCAAGAGCCGGTGTTTCCAGTATTGCTTGTTCAGGCGCATCCAAATTCCAAAGAATTTCGCTTAGTAAAAAAACAGGCTTACCGTTAAGAATATCAACCCTTGCTTTAAACTTCCCATATTCTGTTGAAACATCTGTAGGCCCCATTGTAAAAACACTCACCTTGTCGCCGTACAGCGCCTGGCCTTGAACAGTAACAATCTCATGAAAGTCCTGCACGCCATAAATTTTAACCTTTAAGGTGTCTTCAGTTACAGGCTTCAACTTTAAAGACTCGCTGACTTCAGAAGGGGATGTTGCGATTACAAATTCGGCATGAGGAAGCGCAACAACACCCGAAAGGTAAGTGCTCATGTGCGCGATAGCCTTCTGGGCAGTGATTATCCTTGCCTCTAAAGTAGCGTCATCGGCCAGAATATATTCTGTGTCAAGAGAGACTACATTTAAGGCAGAAACGCCATCAGGCAATGAAGGAAGCCCCATTTTTTTATAATTTTCATACACCTGCGGCAGGCCATGCCGGATTTTTTCATCCAGGTCTCCTGCGTCATTTGAATTCAAAACAACCGGAATTTTGGAAGATGGGCTGAAGAACTGTGAAGCCAAGGTTGGAACTGGTGATTGAGTAAGCCTAGGAGTTCTATTTGGAGTTTCCTGTGTGCAGCCAATTAAGGCAACAGCAGAGCCAAGCGCAACAGCAGTGAGAATTCCTTTTGCATATTTTATTGCATTCATTAACCAAGGAAAGCTTTCTTTTTTTATAAACCTTGCCTTGCAGTAACTTTATTAACTCTCTGTCTGCAGTCAAGTCTGAGAAGTGAAAATGGCGGCAATAATCATCATACACGGCACATTCGCCAACCCAAAGTTCCTCTGGCTCCCATGGCTGAGAAAGCAGCTCGAGAAAAAAGGGCATAGGGTATACATTCCAAGGCTTCCAACACCCATAGGGCAAAATTTGGATAACTGGCTGAATCATTTTGAAAAATCAGGCATAGTGCTGGGAAAAGATTCCATACTTGTTGGTCATAGCATTGGTGCAGCCTTTGCACTCAGGCTTTTGGAAAAATCAAAAACAAAAGTAAAAGCAATCCTAATGGTTGCAGGCTTTTGCTCGATGCCCAATGCGTATATTTTCAAGCCAATCATAAGCACCTTTGTTGACAAGCCATTTGATTGGGAAAAAATAAGGGCAAATTCAGGCAAATTCATTGTTTACGGGTCTGACAATGATAAGATCGTGACAATGGAAAAAACAAGAGAGCTGGCAAGAAAGCTCAAAACAAGGCCAATAATCGCAAAGGGGGCAGGCCATTTTCTTATGAAAAAGCAGCCAATATTGCTGTCTGACATTGAAAAGCTTCTTTCTTAAAATAAGACTTGAATTTCGCAGATTTTAAATGCTGAGAGAACATTAAGGCATTGGGTGGTGGGAATGAAAGCAGCTCAAATAGACGAATATGGAGGCCGCAATGTTGTCAAGATTAGAGAAATTTTAAAGCCAGGAATCAAGCCTGACCAAATTTTAATTGAAATTAAGGCAGCAGGCGTAAACCCTGTAGATTGGAAAATAAGAGAAGGCTACATGAAACTGGGCCAGCTTCCTGCAACGCTTGGAGGAGATTTTTCAGGAACGGTTATTGAAGTTGGAAAGGAAGTAACCGACTTAAAAAAGGGCGATGATGCATACGGCACTTCGCTTGTGCTTGCCGGAGGTTCAGGATCATTTTCAGAGTTTGCTGCAGCAAAGAGTGGAACAGCAAGCCTAAAGCCAAAGAACCTGAGTCATGAAGAAGCTGCTTCATTACCCCTCGTGGGAGTCAGCGCAATACAAGGACTGTTAGAGAACATCAAAATTTCAAAAGGCCAGAAAATCCTCATTCACGGAGGGGCAGGGGGAATAGGCTCGGTTTCGATACAGCTTGCAAAGCACTTGGGAGCCTATGTTGCAACAACCGTCTCAACAAATGATGTTGAGTTTGCAAAAAAATTAGGCGCGGACAAAGTCATAGACTACAAAAAGCAGGATTTTACCAAGTCAATAAAAGACTATGAAGCTGTTTTTGACACGGTTGGAGGAGAAACATACAAGAAGTCATTTCAGGTCATGAAAAAAGGAGGCATTATTGTTTCAATGCTAGAGCAGCCAGACCAGGAGCTTATGAAACAGTTTGGTGTGATGGCAATAGGCGAATTTACCCAGATAAACAGCCAAAAGCTTTCGAAGCTGAGAGAATTTGCAGAGAAACATGTCATAAAAGCCAATGTTGACAAAACATTTCCGCTTGGTCAAGCAGATGAAGCCCTTGAGAGCCTGAAAAACAACCACCCAAGAGGAAAAATCGTAATAACCGTGAAAGGGTGAGAAAATGGACCTTCCCTGGGGTGATGAAAGGAGTTGGAAGTTTGTTGCCACTGTTGGCCTTATAACAAGTTATGGACCTTACGGGCACAACATAATGTCCTCGGAATGGACCCATCACGTTTCTTACTCCCCCGGGCTCATTGCAGTCTGCATTGGGAGGGACAGGGCTACAAATGAAAACGTAAGGCTGACAAGGGAGTTTGGGGTAAATATCGGTGCACAAAACCAATCAACCTTGGCCAGCATTGCAGGAGGAAGCAGCGGGAAAAATATTGACAAGATTGCTGTGCTCAAGGAGTTAGGATTTAGCTTTTACCCTGCAAGGAAGATAAGGCCGCTCATGGTGCAGGGGGCTGCGATGAACGCAGAATGCAAGGTTTCAAGAGCAATTGAGCTTGGAGACCACACAATGTTTGTTGGTGAAGTAATCGATGCAATGGCCAATTCTGAGGAGCCGATAATATACCATCAGGGAAAATACTGGAGGTTTGGAGAACAAATATCTAAGCCGAGCCAGGATGCGCTCGACAGGATAGAAAGTCTGCTGAAAAAATTCAGGAAAACTGCATAATTTTCGTGAAATTTCATTATTCTTGAAAAATTTGCGTTCATCCGACAAAGAATTTCACCTTTTCCGTTAATCGTGCGTATTTTTCCCAGCAAGCCACTTTAATTTCTGAAACTCAAATTCATCCATGGAAGGAAGAGGCTCAAAAAGATTTACTGCCGCGATAGAACAAGCAAGGAAAGAGCAGAAAAGCCTTGAGCTAATCCTTCAAGTTGAAAACAACCGGGAAGAAGTTGCAGGCCAGCTTGAAAGGATAGGAAAGATAAGTCATTACTACAAATATGTGCCTTTTCTCAGCCTTGTTTGCCACGCCGAAACCGCAGACATCCTC
>CAYUOQ010000073.1:449-1706 GCA_964446445.1 uncultured Methanosarcinales archaeon | reverse complement strand
GACAACATTTTTGACAAGCCATTCAGGAAAATCCTTCCGGGAATAGCATCAGTTGAGCTTTCAAACAAACTTTCAATTCCAAAACTGGAAAGGAAAATAGTCCAAAAAACCGGCAAGTGGAATCTGGAAGCAATCGGAGCATACGACGCGCAAGGATACGCGGAAGGAGAGGGCATAAAAGTCGCTGTTATCGATAGCGGAGTTGATTACACGCACAGCCAGCTTGTGCAAAGGTTTGGAGCCGAAAAGGGCTATGATTTCGTAAATGACACTGATGAGCCAATGGATGAAAACGGCCATGGGACCCATGTTGCAGGAATAATCGCATCAAGGCTCTGTGGGGTTGCAACATCATCAACACTTTATTCAGTCAGGATATTGGACGAGGAAGGTTCAGGGAATGAGGCGAACCTCATTTCAGGGCTCGAATGGTGCATAACAAACGGCATTGACATTGCAAACATGAGCCTTGGAAGCGAGGAGGCATCAACCGCACTTGAGCAGGTATGCCAATACGCGGTCAAAAACGGACTTATTCTTGTTGCCGCAGCGGGAAATGAAGGATACGGCGCAAACTACCCTGCAGCATTTGAAGGAGTAATCTCAGTAGCTGCTCTCGACGAAAATCTTGAACATCCAGAATTCAGCAACATATGGGAAACCAATGCCATATCAGCTCCTGGTGTAAACATTGCATCCACATATCCTGGGGAGAGGTATGCAATGCTTTCCGGAACATCAATGGCATCCCCGCACGTAACAGGAAGCCTGGCACTCATACTTTCAATGGGAAAATCCCCAGACGAGGTTGAGGAGCTAATGGAAAAACAGGCTGACAGACTAGGCAAAAGAGAAATCTTTGGTGCCGGGCTCATCAGGGTTGACAAAATGGCAGCAGTAGCATCGATGAGAGCTAACAAAGGATACGTTTCGAAGCTTGTTTCAAGCTACCTTGAACTTGAAAGAGGGATTGCTGCAGGTGCAGTGATGGAAGTTAGAAGGTGGTTAACCTGAGCGAAGGCATTGAAGGCAAGGTTGAAGGCCACTACATAATTTACCCGGCCAGGGCTGCAAATGGCAAAGAAGAGCAACAACAAAGATACGCCCAACTGCTTTCAAGGGTGGAGGAGTTGCAAGCGCAATATGCAGGCAAATTCAACTGCTACCGCAAATTTCAGTTCACACATGCAGTTGCAGCGGTCATAACTGAAAATGAAATCATCAAACTGCTTATGGGTGAAGGTTATGCTGTTGAAA
>CAYUOQ010000073.1:0-439 GCA_964446445.1 uncultured Methanosarcinales archaeon | reverse complement strand
GAAACGTCTTCCCTGATGCGCTTCTCAAAATCAGCTGCTGTTTCCCCTTCAGCTCTTTCTGTTGAAAGTGAGTGCAAAAGCTGGTGGGCAAACTCCTTTTCCTTGTCCGGAGGCAAGGCCTTGGACTGCCCGACGTGCTCCTCAATAAGCCTTTTTTCAACATCCTCAACACTCTGGTAATCAACCTTTACCTCCTCAAAATCCTCGCCTGAAAGCCTGCTCACGCTTTTCCCCACATAAAAAGCCCCGTTACCATAAGCCTGCTCACAGAACTGCTTGAAGTTAACATCAGTTGACTTCCCTGAGCGAAGCCTCCCGGAAACCTTTACCAAAACAATAGTGTTGTAAAACTCCTTATGCTCAATTGACGCCAAAAGCTCATTGCTTACCTCTTCAGGGGATTTTTTCTCAGCATCAATCTTTAATGAGAAAACGTTGT
>CAYUOQ010000072.1:0-5769 GCA_964446445.1 uncultured Methanosarcinales archaeon | reverse complement strand
CTCAAGCTTGAACGCCCCCCCCTTAGACTTGATGTCTGAAGCAGATTCCTGGATGGCTTTCTGAAGAAGCTCCAACTCCTTAGGAATTACAACGCTCACTGCAACAGGCTGCTCTTTAGTCAAGCCAGCATTTTTCCTCGCCTGCTGGACGTGCCTGACAAACTCCCTTGCAAATCCCTCAGCTTCCATTTCCTCAGTCAGCTCAGTATCAACGTAAACCTCGCCGTGCTGGGAAGGCGCTGAGACAAAGTTGGGAGGAATCTCCCTCTCGGTAAAAAGGTGTTCTTTCGTTATGGACACCATTTGCCCATCAATGTCAAGCTTGAAACTGCCTTCCTTTTCAATGTGCGACATTATTGCAGTGCTGCCATGTATTGCGAGATTGGCAATTATCTTTGGCGTGATGCTGCCGAAGACTGGCTCAAGCTTGGAATAATCCGCCTTGACTTTGGTTTTGGCAGGCCAAAACTCATCTGAAAGGGAAATCTCTTTCACGTTTGCCTGCTTCTTTATTATGTCTGCAAGCTGCCTCACAGCGTTTTTAACCGGCTCCTTAGCTGAAACAACGTGAACCCTCTTAACAGGCCATTTCAAGCCTCGCTGCATGTGATCCCTTGCGGAAAGGACTGACTCAACAACGCTCCTTGCAATTGTCATTTGCCCTTCAAGAGCTGAATCAACAGCCTCTGGCTTCGGCCAATCTGACAAATGAATGCTTTCAGCCTTCTCCTTAACAAGCAGATGGTAAACCTCCTCGCTGATGTAGGGAGCAAATGGGGCAAGCATTTTCACGAGCCTGGAAATCACGTACTTTAAAGTATACTGCAAAGCGTCATCGGCATTTCCCGCCCTGTCCCTGATCAGCCTGATATACCACCTCGAAAGGTCATCCATAACAAACCCTTTAATTGCCTGAATGCAAAAGTGGTATTCGTGCCTTGAAAGCGAAGTATCAACGGCGGCAACAACAGAATTAATCCTTGAAACTATCCACTTGTCCTCAACGCTTAAAGGAGCATCTTTTGTTGCCGAAGGTTTTGAAATTATTTCAGAAGCAAAATAGCAGCAGTTCCAAAGAACAGTAAGGAAGGGCGTTATGCCCTCTGAAATCATCGAGTAGCCAAACCTTTTTGGAGCATCAGGCGAGGTGCTGCAAAACTGAAGCCTGACAGCATCAACGCCAACCTTGTCGAAAACTTCCCAAGGGTTCAACACGTTTCCCTTGCTCTTGCTCATCTTCTCGCCATTTTCATCAACAACATGTCCTGCGCAAACAACACTTTTGTAGGCAAGGTCATCAAACAACAATGCGCCAAGCACGTGAAGGGTGTAGAACCAGCCCCTGGTCTGGTCAATGGCCTCTGCTATGAAGCTGTAAGGGAAGCTTTTTTGGAATAAGTCGTCATTACCTTTTTCAAACGGGTAATGAAACTGTGCAAAAGTTGCAGCGCCAGAATCATACCAGCAGTCAATAACATACGGAAGGCGGCCCATTTCGCCCTTGCATTTGCCGCATTTCAATTTAACGTCATCGATGAATGGCTTGTGAAGGTCAATCTGGTCATCCTTCAACTGCTCAACAGACCTTTCCTTAAGCTCCTTGATGCTTCCAATTGCTGCTCTTTCCCCACATGAGTTGCACTGCCATATCGGGAGAGGGCTGCCCCAAAACTTGTTTCTGCTCAAAGCCCAATCCTTAACATTAGAAAGCCAATCCCCAAACCTGCCATGCTTTATGTGTTCAGGATACCAGTCAATCTTTTCATTAAGCTCCAAAAGCCTCTCTTTAAACCTGCTGACAGCAATGAACCATGACCTCAAGGCGTAGTAAAGCAAATGTGTAGAGCACCTCCAGCAGAACGGATAAGAGTGAGTATATATTTCCTTGCTGAAAAGCAAACCATCCTTTTCAAGCCGTTCTATAACAAGATTATCAGCATCCTTCACGAAAAGGCCTGCAAAATCTTCAACGTCGGAGGTGAACTTGCCATCCTCAGTTACAGGCTCAATAAACGGGAGACCATACTTCTTGCAATTCTCATAGTCCTCCTCCCCGAAGGCTGGCGCCTGGTGAACAATTCCTGTTCCCTCTTCAGTCGTTGGAAAATCAGCCAGGGTAACAAACCAGGCTGGCTTGTCAAGCTTCCCAACAAAGTAATCAAAAAGGGGAACATACTGTTTTCCCTCCAACTCAGAGCCTTTCATTTCCTGAATTATGACCGGATTCTTGAAGTGCTTTCCAACAAGCTCTTTGGCAAGGACAAATTGCTTTCCAGCATGAGAAGAATCTTCAACAACAACATAGGTTATGTCCTTATGAACCGCCAAGGCAACATTGCCTGGAGTGGTCCAAGGAGTGGTAGTCCATGCAAGCAAAAACCTGCCCGGATTGTCCTTGAGCTCAAACATTGTCGTAATTGCAGGGTCAGCAACGTCCTGATAGCCCAGGGCAACCTCGTGGCTGCTTAAAGGCGTCTCGCACCTTGGGCAGTAAGGAACAACCTTGAAGTCCTCATACAGCAATCCTTTTTTGTAAAGCTCCTTCAAAGACCACCATACGCTCTCAATATACTCATTTTTCAGGGTCACATATGGGTTCTCCAGATCAACCCAAAATGCCATCTTGTCAGTAAGCTTGTTCCACTCGCCAATAAACGTGAAAACATCACTCCTGCAAAGCGAATTAAACTTGCCAATCCCGAAGTCAAGGACATCTTTCTTGCTCTTAAGGCCAAGCTTCTTTTCCACTTGAACTTCAACAGGAAGCCCATGGCAATCCCAGCCAGCCTTCCTAGGGACAGAAAAGCCCTTCATGAACTTATACCTGCAAACAAGGTCCTTTATTGTGCGCATTTCAACGTGATGCAAGGCTGGAGGGGCATTCGCAGTTGGGGGTCCCTCCAGAAAGCTGAAAAGAGGCTTCTTGGGATCATAGGCTATTGCCCGCTCAACAACTGATTTTTCCTTCCAAATTTTAGAAACATTCTCTTCAATTCGCTTAAAGTCGTAAGTCCTTGGAAACTGATCTACCATTGCCCAAAGGGCAACCAACAGAAGCATATAAATAGTTTTTGGCAATGCTTCCTAGACCTTCCCGGAAGTTATTGCTTGCTTTATAGGAAACGCAACGCTAACCTCTAAACAGCCTTTAAAATCATCTTAAGGCCCCAGATAAGGAGGGGGATGGCAATGGCAAGCCCGATCCAGTTCGACAGGTCTTTCGGGTCTATAATAAAGAAGCCACTGAGGTTCATAGTACCAAAAGCTCAAACTTAGCTTAAAAATTATCCTTGTAACTCCTTAGTGGAAACAGAAAATTTTATATATTGCACAGCCAAAGTTTTGCCAATCCAGAGACTGTTTAAGAATGAAACGCAAAGTGCCGGCGAGTGTTGCCAGAAGCATACTGGCCAGAGTTCCAATGCAATCAAGCTTTTGGCTATGCACAAACCAAAACTTGCGCAGCATATGTGATGTTTCCAGAGCATTGGAAAAGGCAACCGATGACGTTTTCAGGTATCATGTGAACAGGGACAAGAACGACTTTGAGCTATGGATACGGGATGTCATCAAGGACAAGGACCTTGCAAGGGAGATAGCCAGGGTAAAGACGCGTGAAACCCTGATAAGAAAGATTTCTGAACGCGTATGCGCGCTTAACACCATAACCGCGAGGGGTGTCAAGAAAATAACAAAAGCGAGGCCAGACAGGCAAAGGCGCGCCAGAAGGCGTTTTAGATAGCTTTTTATAATGATGCCCTATCTCCCAGTTCACAATGGTTGAGAGAGTAGGCTCCTCGAGAAGGAAGACAAGAAAGCTTTATTCAGTGCCAAAGAAGCTGAAGGGCAAGCTTTCAGTAAGCAGCTTTGTCAGGAAGTTTGAACTAGGCTCGAATGTAATACTTAATGCAAATCCAACCATCTTGAAAGGGATGTATTTCAAAAGATTCCACGCTCACACAGGAAAAATAGTTGGCATGCAAGGGAGATGCTACAAAATCAAGGTTAAGGATAATGGCAAAGAAAAAATGGTCATTGTGGCGCCAATCCACCTGAAAAAAGCATAGAGGCAAAAAAAATGGAACCAAGGATAATCAGCCAGGCACCAGTCACGCTTACTGAACTCAAGGAAGAAGTCGCCAAAATGAAAGAAAAGGAGAAAGAAGCCAGCATAAGGGTAACAAGGATGGAAGATTACCTGAACGCCTTCATTGAACTAAGCCCAGAAAATGGAAAGGAGCTGCAAACTGTACTTACCAAGCTCGCAATCAACAGGCTAAAGGATGAGCACATATGCAAGATAGTTGAATTGCTTCCAAAGACAGTCAACGAGCTGAAGGTTATCCTGCAGGGCTCAGCAGTCAGCCTCACAACCGACGCCAGCAGCACGATTGCCGTGGCCGTGGACGGGCCAGTGGTACGCGTATCCCATAACGGCGACGATCTGGCCGCGGGGATTGCGGGTGAACCTGGGTCAACCGCAGGCCGCATCCTTGCGTGCGCCGCGGCCGACGCGCCGTGGCTGCTCGTGCGCACGCCGCTGGCGGGCGATTGGAGGTTGGACCAGTGGCTGGAGCCGGCGCCGGCAGGCTGGCTGCTGGTGACGGCTTCGAGTGGTGGCGGTTTGGTCGGCTGTTGGCAGTAATCTTGTGGATAACGTGTGCACACGATCGTGATGGATGGCGGATGAGTGTGGGATCGTCGTCAAGTCGAATTACCGCCCAGGAACACTCCCTACGGCCTCGGCAGCCATGATTATTGACTTTTGGCCACCTCCGTGCTATATTGAAATGTAGGTAGGAGCATGGGTCGTCCGGCCGAATACCTTGAAAACTAAAAAAAGTTTTCCTCAAGCCAGTAACGTTTGGGAAAATTTTTTTGTCTTTGACTGGGTTTCACCCTTCGTAGGACTTCCGTTAAGGAAATCCGCCAGCGACGTAAAGTGGCACGACGTTGGTCAAAACAAAAATACAAAGGAGGGTAGATCGTGACGAAAAACGATCACGCACTACCAAAGCCTAGTTGAAGACAGCATGAAGCCACTGCATGCGCAACACCTCTGGGCCAACCGTAGGGTCCTCTACAGCATCCCCCGTGGATGACCTTCGAACCTAGAGGCTGGGGCGCATACCGCCATTAAACTATTTTTAATTGGGCGCTGTATGCGCCCTTTTTATTTTTCCACCGCCGAGCAAGTCCCGCCGCAGCGGGACGCCGGCGAGGCGCAGTGGAAAAATAACCCCGCCGGAGGCCTGACGTTGAACCCGACCCAGGGTCGGTCAAGCCGCCGGCGGCTTTCGCGCGCGCCGATCTCGAGGCCAGCCTCCGCTGGTCGCGGGCCGGATGGCGGGGTGCATCGTGCCGCCGAGCAAGCCCCGCCGCGGGTTCATTCTTGCCACTGCCGGTGCAGGCTGCTATACTCAAGGTGCCAAAATTGAGACGGTAGAAATTCATTTCTACCGTCTCATCCCGAGCCCGCCTGTCCGCCGTAGCTTTAGCGAAGGCGGGGTCGAGGGATCCCCTAGCAGGTTTTTCGCAGGCAATGGCGTACCCCCAACAGCGTAAAGGTTATTTTTCTACACCCTTCAATTACCCCCCTCACCTATGGATCCCAAGACGCTCGAGCAGATCAAGCAGAAGCTGCTGGCCGAACAGGCCGAGCTGGAGCAGCGGCTGCGCGACATCGGCACGCAAGACCCCCACGTGGACGACAACTACAAGTCGCGCTTTCCCGACTACGGCACCAAGGAGGATGAGAACGCCGCCGAG
>CAYUOQ010000071.1:4246-5778 GCA_964446445.1 uncultured Methanosarcinales archaeon | reverse complement strand
CAACCTTACTTTTTTTTTTTTTTCTTTCCATCCTTAACCTCATATTCGGCATCAACAACCTTTTCACCATTTGAAGCTTGCTCCGGCCCTGCTGCACTTTCAGCACCAGCTTGCGCCTGCTGGGCCTTCTGGTAGAGCTCAGTTGATGCTTCCTGCACTATCTTGTTGAGCTCTTCAAGCTTTTCCTTGATCTTCGGGATGTCCTTGGCTGTTTCCTTGAGCAACTGCTTCAGCTCCTCAATTCCGCTCCTGATTTTTTCAACCTTCTCAGAAGCAACCTTGTCCTTGAAATCTGCAAGAAGCTTTTCAGTAGAGTAGACAAGCGTGTCAGCCTGGTTTACAGTCTCTGCCTCCTCCCTCCGCTGCTTGTCCTGCTCTGCGAACTTTTCAGCCTCGCCGCGCATCTTCTCAATGTCGTTCTCGTCAAGCTTCTGGCTCGCTGTTATATTGATGCTCTGCTGCTTTCCAGTACCCATGTCCTTTGCAGTTACATGGACAATGCCATTTGCGTCAATGTCAAAAGCAACCTCAATCTGCGGAATGCCCCTTGGAGCTGGCGGTATGCCAACAAGGTCAAAGTTGCCAAGAAGCTTGTTGTCCGCAGCCATAGCCCTCTCGCCCTGGAAAACCCTGATTGTAACTGCAGTCTGGCTGTCCGCAGCCGTGCTGAAAATCTGGCTCTTCTTTGTTGGTATTGTGGTGTTACGCTCGATAAGCTTTGTAAAAACACCGCCAAGCGTCTCAATGCCCAATGACAGCGGGGTGACATCAAGCAAAAGTATGTCCTTAACTTCGCCAACAAGTATTCCTGCCTGGACAGCTGCACCCATAGCAACACACTCCATCGGGTCAATGCCACGCTCAATCTTCTTTCCCGTGAAATTCTCAACAAAATGCTGCACAACAGGCATCCTTGTTGGACCTCCAACAAGGATTATCTTGTCAACCTTATCTTTTGAAAGCTTTGCATCTGAAACCGCCCTCTCCATTGGAGCCCTGCACCTATCCACAATGGGCTGGATAAGAGACTCAAGCTTTGCCCTCGTGAGCTTGAATGTAAAATGCTTTGGCCCCTCATTCGTAGCCGTTAGGAAAGGAAGGTTAATCTCACTTTCCAGTGTCGTGGAAAGCTCAATCTTTGCCTTCTCGGCAGCCTCCTGAAGCCTTTGCATGGCAACCCTGTCCTTTGAAATGTCAACGCCCTCCATCTTCCTGAATTCTGAAACAAGGAAGTCAACAATGACTCGGTCCATGTCAGTGCCACCAAGCTGAGTGTCTCCTGAAGTCGCCTTGACCTCAAACACGCCCTCATCGCCCATCTCCATTATTGTAACATCCAAAGTGCCGCCGCCAAGGTCGAAAACCATGATGTTCATGCTCTTCCCGGTCTTGTCAAAACCATAAGCAAAAGCAGCTGCTGTAGGCTCATTCACAAGCCTCAAAACTTCCAGGCCAGCAATTGCACCGGCGTCCTTAGTTGCCTGCCTTTGGTTGTCATCAAAGTAAGCAGGGACTGTAATGACTGCCTTGTC
>CAYUOQ010000071.1:324-4236 GCA_964446445.1 uncultured Methanosarcinales archaeon | reverse complement strand
CTTCTGTCCGAGGAACTCCTCGGCATCGCGCTTAATCTTCTGAAGGATAAAAGCTGAAATCTGCTGCGGAGTGTACTCCTTGCCCAGGATTTTATACTTGAAAGAAGTGCCCATCTTTCTCTTCGCGGCAAAAACAGTCCCCTCAGGATTGCTGACAGCCTGCCTCTTCGCTGGCTCGCCAACAAGGACCTGGCCATCCTTTGTAAAAGCAACAACAGACGGAAATGCCTTGCCATAAAGCGAAGCGCCCTCGGCACTGGGAATAATCTTAGGCTTGCCTGCCTCCATGTATGCAGCAGCTGAATTCGACGTTCCCAAATCAATTCCAATTATCTTTCCCATATTCAATTACCTCCATTAACCAATTTTGAATCCTTGGATTCCTTCTCTGCAAAACGCAAAACCTTCACCTTCGAATATCTCAAAACAAAATCGCCAAACATATAACCCCTCTGGAAATCCTCTGAAATAATCCCGTCCTTTGAACTATCCTGAGTCTCTTCCTGCAACAAAACTTCATGCTTGTAAGGGTCAAGCTTTTCACCCAAAGCCTTGATTGGCCTCAGCCCCTCCGATTCAAGCAAGGAATAAAACTGCGCATAAATCATCTCCATGCCCTTCACCAGCTTTGAATCACTGCTGTTGCCAATCGCCTTTAATGCAAGCTCAAAACTGTCAAGCACAGGCAAAAGGCACTTGACAAATTCAGCAACAGCAAACTGCTTCAGCTGGAGCTTTTCCTTATCTATTCTCTTCTTGAAATTCTCAAATTCAGCCTGCAGCCTCTGCAGCGAATCCTTGTATTCTGCAACCTGCTTCAGCACGTCTTCCCCTCCATTGGAAGGTGCTGAAACCTTGTGCCCTGTTTCCTTTTGTTTGTCCATTCAGATCACTTAACTTCAAGCTTCCTAGACTTTTCCTTTGAGACCGCCTTGGGCATTACAACCTTAAGGATGCCATCATTGTAAGTTGCCTTGGCATCCTCAGGCTTGACCTGCGCAGGCAAGGGAAGCTTCCTGTAAAATACCCTGCTTGATGAATAATACCTGTAAGACTTCTCGGCCTTTTCCTCACTCTCAACCTTCTGCTTTGCGCTGACCTCAATGCTTTCATCGGTAACGTTGACGTCCAAATCGCTCTTGTCAACGCCTGGAAGCTCGAAGGTCGCAATGACCTCTCTGTCGGTCTCCCTCAAACCAGTAACCGGGGCGCGCACAACTTCTTTGCCTTCACCAGAAGGCAGCATAAGTCGCTCTCCCCTGAAAAGCGAATACATTTCTTCTTGCAGCCTTCGCATCTCCTCAAACGGGTCCCAAAAAGCCATACCACATCACCTCACGGTTAACTTAAGTTCATTCCGTTGATTTAAAGTCAACAGATAAGCATACTTATATTTAAACATTTCGAATCAAGAGCCGATAATTGGGAAATGTTTAAATATGGCAGAGCCCAAACAATCCTAAATGATAATACGGGAACAAAGGATAACCATAATAAGGATTGCAAGGCCAAGACAAAACAACCTGAACGAGGAAATGAAGTGGCTGGGCCACTCCCTTGGCTTGTTTACAGACAGGGATAAAGATAGCTCGCTTTATAGGCTTTTTTTTTAGTTCATCAAAAGCAGCAGGGCAGGCTACATGCTAACCAGTGATGAACTGGCAGACAGGCTTGACCTGAGCAGGGGCACGATAGTCCACCACTTAAACAAGCTTCTTGAATCAGGAATTGTTGTTTCAAGCCGCAACATGTATGGCCTTCGAGTGAGAAACCTTGAAATCCTCATTGACGAACTAAAAAAGGATGTAAAAAGGGCAATGGACGACCTCAAGGAAATCGCAAGGCAGATTGACGAGGAACTTAAGCTTTGATTCAACGCCTATACGGTGCTCCTTCTACAAGTTTTTCCGCAATAACTTTTCCGGAGGCATCGATAAGGACAGGGTCACGTATTGTCCTGCCATTGTTATCTATTGGCTGCAGGAGCATTCGTTCAAAGCCTTTAATCCTCCAGTAGTTTGCTGGTACGCTGACAAAGGACTCCAGGCTTCTTGCCTTACTGGCCTCGTCAACAGTAATCAGTCCGTTATGAACCAGAACTTGAGCTTGCACCAAGCATATCTTCCTGTAAAGTCTTTGTATTTGTCCTGTAGCGTCTCTCTTTCAAGAGAGCAACAATTCCTTCCGCCAGCTCTGTAACTACACCAATGCTGGCAGGCTGGTCCTTCATTTTTGGAAGCAAGCCAAAAAGAAGGTCAACAGGAACTCCAACAATGCTGAGCTCATAAGTTGGTGTTGAGCCAGAAAGGTACTTTCGCTGCAGACTTTCCACTAAAGCTTGGTCAAGGCTGCCTTTTCTCAAGCGATCAAACAGCTCATTTAATTCCTTAGTATCCATAGGAAAAGGTAATTTGGAAGCTTATTTAAACTTAAGTTAAACTAGAAAGTTTCTTCCTGGCCTGCTGCAGCGGGAACCTCCTCAGCCTGGACAGGCTGCACTCCGGGCCTTGCCCTGTAAATCTGGGCAAAAGACGGAGTGGCAATTATGTAATCATCACCAAAGCCTGCAAGGTCACCAGAAATTGCATCAGTGGTTTTCTTAAGCTTGCTGATTGCCCGCTTAAGCTCAATTATGTCCTTGTCCTTCAATGGCCTGATGTTGATAACAGCAATTGTGCCGCCATCCCTGAGAGAATCAACTATTGTCTTGATATCCTGAAAGTTCTCCATGACGAATGGCCTTACGGTAACTTTTCCCTTATGCTCAGTAGCTGAGGTGTCAAGCTCGACATACTCCTTCTCGCCGCCCTGCTCAATCGCCTCAGGCTCCTTGCCTCCCATTATGCCAGAAATCTTTGCCTTAACATTCGAAAGAAAATCAACCATTTTCAATCCCTCAACCTATTTTAACTCAATTTTGATTCTAAACCAACAACCAAGCAGATATTTAAAGTTTGTGTTTCAAAAAGAAAAATTGTCATCCAGTCCAGTAGTAATTATCCAAATCCCAAAAGGTTAAGTTTTAATACTGCCCTGGCCAGTCAAGGGTAATGGTTCCTCTGATAATTGTAAATTTCAAAACATACAAAGAGGCAACCGGCCAAAATGCCATCAAGCTTGCAAAGATGTGCGAATCAGCAGCCGGCAAATGCAAAGAAAAAGCAAGAATCATCATTGCAGTCCAGCCAACAGACATTTCCAAAGTTGCGGAAGCTGTTAACAACAAATCGGTAAGCGTTTACGCACAGCACTTGGACAATTCGGCACAGGGAAAATTCACAGGGCACATAACGGCAGAGGCAGCAAAGGAAGCAGGGGCAGTTGGGACCTTGCTAAACCATGCGGAACACAAGCTTGCCTATCCAGTCCTTGAAACAACCCTTGACAGGTGCAGGGAAAACGAAATCACAACCGTTGTCTGCGCTGCTGACAGGCAGGAAGCAGGCAGGGTTGCAAAGCTAAAGCCAGACTGCATTGCCATAGAGTTGCCAGAGCTCATAGGAACGCTTAAATCAGTGTCAACGGTGAGCCCTGAAGCTGTCACTAACTCACTGGCTGCCATAAGGAAAACAGGCAATATGCCTGTCCTCTGCGGTGCAGGCGTGGCCAATGGAGAAGATGTGCGAAGGGCCATTGAGCTTGGCACAGAGGGGATACTGGTTGCTACGGCCGTAGTCCTTGCAAAGAACCCGGAAGAGGCGCTTCTGCAGCTAATAAGCGGCATTTAAAGCCACAAACTTTAAATATGACTGGAAAATCCTTAACCGAGCTAAAATTGCTGAATTTTAGTCCTAGGATTTTAAACTTGATTTAAGGAGGATTTGAAAATGGCTAAGAACAAGGAACACATGAACCTTATATTTATCGGTCACGTTGACCACGGCAAGTCAACCACAGTTGGAAGGCTGCTTT
>CAYUOQ010000071.1:0-314 GCA_964446445.1 uncultured Methanosarcinales archaeon | reverse complement strand
CGACACCGGCAACAGTGATGAGCAGACAATGAGGAAGCTTCAGGACAGGGCCAAGGAGGTCGGAAAGCCCGGATTTGAATTTGCATTCGCCATGGACACACTCGAAGAGGAGCAGAAGAGGGGTGTTACAATTGACCTTAGCCACAAAAGGTTTGAGACAGACAAGTACTACTTTACAATCATCGATGCACCCGGCCACAGGGACTTCATCAAGAACATGATAACAGGAACCAGCCAGGCAGATGCGGCAGTCATTGTAATCTCTGCAAACAGGGGCGAGGCTGAAGCTGGCCTAAAAAGGCCAGATGACGCAG
>CAYUOQ010000070.1:0-5826 GCA_964446445.1 uncultured Methanosarcinales archaeon | reverse complement strand
ATCGCTGGCTGGCAGCAACAAAAGAATCACTCACAATGCGGAGATACTGCTGGAAACACAAACATTAATAAAGAAGCCTTCTTATTGCGTCAATGAGAGGCAGGAAACAAAAAAGGGGTGCATTATATTGAAAAGAGTTGCGTTTGCTCTCGTTACAGTCATTTTGCTTGGTGCGTTTGGCTATAACTTCATTGAAAAGATGTCTTTGCCTGATGCTGTCTTCTCAACCTTGTCAGTTATGTCAACTAATGGCGCTCCTTCGGGACTTTCATCAAACGGGAAGATTTTCACTTCTGCTTTGATTGTTGCTTCTATCGGCCTTGTGGTAGCTGCAGTTGCCAAGCTTGCCTCTGGGCCTGTTCAGGGTCAGGAACAGCTTCTCACTGGCTTCTTCAGCTCCGTCGCTGGTTCTGGCGACATGATTATGAAGGAGGTTAAGGTTGGGAAGAATCTCGCTGGAAAATCAAAGGCCCAGATTCTGCAGGATTTTGGGCTTGTTCTTGTGGGCATCAAGGGAAAGAACGGGTTTGAAGTTGACGTTCCATTGAACGTGAAAGCCAAAAAAGGCTCTTCTGTCCTTCTTCTTGGAAGTCCTACAGCTCTTCGAGGCATTTGAAATAAAAGTTTCATTCAATCCATTCAACTTTGAGGAATTTTCTCCTAACGCTTCTGTTCAGAAATAGCGCAAAAAAATTCAGAAAATAATCTTCAATTCGCTCCCGTAAGAAATCTTAAGGATGTTGTGCGCTGCCTTCATGTCCTTTTCTATTGCCCTGAATTTTTCAGGGATGGTTGCTTCCTTTATCTCAGCCTTGAGCGAAATTCCTTGTTCATTATGCTTCTTCCATATGCTCCTGTTTAATTCCTCAAGTTCTGGGCCTGTGAATCCTGGAAGCTCGTAATCCTCTGCCGATGGGAACTTCTGGAAGTGGATGTCATTGCCATAAAGCTCATGATAAAGCTTGTAAGTGACCATTGGTATTATTGGGGCAAGCACTAGGAGGAGCCTTTCAAGGCAGTAGTATAATGTTGCCAGTGCAGCTTCCTGTTCTTCTTTTGTGAATCTTCTATCTGTATTGTATGCCCTGTTTTTTGCCATTTCGAGGTAATGGGATGCCAAGGTCTCCCAAAGCAAATGCTTTGAGCTGGCTGCAGGGTTGTGGAAGTCATATTTGTCATAGCTTTCCGAAGCCTGCCTTATCAAATCGTTTATCTCATGCCTTATCCATTTGTCAAGGGGCAAGAGCTCTTCCTTGTCGTCCTTGCTTGGCTTTTCAAACATTGATACGAACCTGGCCACGTTCCAAAGCTTTACAATGCTCTTTCCAGCCCCATCTATCCTTTCAAAGGCGCATCGCATGTCGCCCATAGTGATATTCCCCTCAATGGCAGCCCAAAGCCTGAACGACTCTGCCCCATACTTTTCAAGGATGTCGTGAGGATCAATTATGTTTCCCTTCCTCTTGCTCATTTTTTTGCCTGAAAGATCAACAACGTGGTAATGTATCCATGCTTCATTGAATGCGGGCTTTCCTGTCAGGTGGTAGCATTTAAGCATTGTATAGTAAAGCCATGTCCTTACAATCTCCTTTCCCTGGGGCCTTACTGAGCATGGGAAGTTTTTCTTGAAGAAAGCCTCATCCAGATTATACTTTAAAACGTAAAGGGGTGTGTTGCTGCTGTCAAACCATGTATCCAATACCCTTGTTTCGCCTTCGAACTCGCTGTTGCTGCATTTTGGGCATTTTTTGACGGGTGAAGGCTCCCTCCAGGGCTGGTAATACCTTCCTTTTTCTGGCACAACAACAAACCTGCATTTCTTGCAGTACCAAAGGGGTATTTCTGTTGCATAATACCTTCTTCTTGATATTGGCCAGTCTATTGATACAGAGCTTATCCAGTCTACAAGCATC
This sequence comes from uncultured Methanosarcinales archaeon, assembly GCA_964446445.1. Classification (GTDB taxonomy): domain Archaea; phylum Nanobdellota; class Nanobdellia; order Woesearchaeales; family UBA10216; genus UBA10216. The sequence continues at coordinate 3,913 of CAYUOQ010000070.1, read as the reverse complement.
TGCCTGCTTGTCTCATCGTAAAACTTGACTTGCTTTGAAATCTTAAGCATTTCATCCTTGAACTCAACCTGCTTCACGTAGAACTCTTTCATCGCCAGGAATTCAATCTCATCGCCGCTCCTGTCGCAAACTGGCACATTGTGCACAAACTGGACTTTCCTTTCCATCAGTCCGGCTTCTTCTATCATCACAATGATTTTCTCTCTGGCTTTTTTTGTCCACATTCCTTCCAGAGGTCCCGCTATGTCAAGCATAAGCCCGTCTTGGCCAACTGCCTGCACTGGCTTTATGTTCCTCTTTCTCAGGAACCTTATTGCATCCTGGTCTCCTGCTGATGCACTCATGAATACAAGACCTGATCCGAACTGTGGGTCTGCTTCCTCATCCTCAAGCACCTTGATTTCTGTGTTAAAGATTGGAACTATCAAAGTCTTGCCATTAAGCTCCTTGTACCTTTCGTCATTTGGGTTGTATATTGCAAGGGCAGCAGTGCATAAAAGCTCTGGCCTTGTTGTTGCAATTATGGCAAACTTCCCTGTTTCTTTTACTTTAAACTTGACAAAGTTAAGCAGGGCTGGTGTTTCCTTTCTTTCAACCTCAGCATCTGCCAAAGTTGTCTTGCAGCCAGGGCAGTAATTGTTCAGCCTCTCATCCTCGTAAATCAGGCCTTTGTTCCAAAGGTCAATGAATGTTTCCTGGGTGAGCCTTCTATAGTCTTCGCTGTCTGTCTCATATACTTCGCCAATGCCCGTGCCTCTTTTCCATGAGTTGAATCCAATTCCAAGCTTTAGGAAGCTGTCAATGGATGCTGTCCCGCTTTCCTCCAGGACTTGCCTGCACTTCTTCAGGAACTCTTCCCTCGGCAGCTGGTGGAACTTTATGGCGAACTTTTTCTCGGCTGCCATTTCGATTGGAAGCCCATTGTTATCAAGGCCAAGGGGGAATAGGACGTTGAAGCCCTTCATCCTTCTGTATCTTGCGAACATGTCCATAAGGGAATACGTTGTTGCATGTCCTATGTGTATTGGGGTGTTAAGGTAAGGGGGTGGTGTGTCTACGGAGTAAACTTTCCCTGAAGCCTTCTGATCAAACTTGTATGGCTCTTCCGTTTTCCATTTCTCGTAAACGTCCCTCTCTAGCTCCTTGGACCATTTCTTTTCAGAAATCCTCGGCTGCGGGAAGGACTGCTTACCTTCATCGTCATTTGCAGTCATTAATCAGTAAAGGATAAGCAGGATGCTTTTTAAAGGTTGTTGTGCGTGCGTGCAAAAACAGTGAAACTTTACTCTTGGAAGAACAAGTTTTGTAGTAAACTGTTTAGTATATAATCTGGTCTTACTTGATAAATTCTTCTATTGGAACGTCTTTTAATTTTTTTCTAAGATAATCTTTTATAGCTTCATCTTTTAATTTTAGTATTTCGTGATTATATCCGAGTATATCTCTAAGAGTTTGAGCAACTAACTTAGGCCAATGACTCATGCTCATTTGTACTATTGTGCCATTTACTTTCCTTGCCAAAGTTTCAATTCTGCTTTTTTGTCCTATCCTATCAACGATTATTATCGTATCCATAAAATGCTTCTTTTCACTATACTCCATATCTCTTTCAAAACGAGTAACCTTGTCCAGAGAGATTTCAGGGTTGCCCCTACCTATGAACCCCATATCGAATCTAATTCCCTTACCAAGTTTAAATAAAAGGGTTGCGTCACTTTCTCTTTTGTCTTTTCTTTCTGATAGCCAGAAAACCCTGTCAGTTAATTTACTGTCTGTCCTATCAATTAATTTGAATCCTAACAAATGTAAAAGAGAACCAAGTATAAGCTTCTCAAATATCTTTCCGTACGTAGATTTTTCAGAGCCCCTGATGGTTAATGTTTGAGCTCCTACCGAACTCATGAGCAACATCAGGTTTTGCCAGTTTAATTTTTGGCCAGGATCCTCACCTAGAGAAAAACTCAAATTTAGTTTATCAAATTCTTTCTCAAAATCTTTAGACACTTCTTGAATACTATTTTTATAATTTTTTGCGTATTGCCCTATTTTTTCAGGATTATCTCTAAGGATATTTTGCACAGCTTTATCAGTTAATCCGAGTATCCAGTTGAGAATCCATTTATCCTCTTTCTTCAGGTTGCCTTCTTCCAATTGTTTAGCCGCTAATTGAGGAAGGTTTTCCATGAAGGAAGGGTATTTTTTGCATCCTTCAATAAACATGACCACCAATCCACCATTTGCTATGGATAATCTTTTTCTCGTAACTGTTTCTGTAGAATCTCTTATATTCTCTCCACAGAGTACATCTAGAATTACTTCCCTAAGCGTTTCTGATCCAATTTCATCTACAAATTTTTTCCCCTTGACAACTAAGATATCTTTAGAGTGCTTAGGGAATAAATTACCAATCCTTACCTGTTCTTTTTTCATCCCAGTCTAGCCTGTATAGATACATGTTTTGGAGGTGAGAGATTAACCAAATTGAGTTCTTTGATCTTTTCACCCATCCATTCAATTGCTTTTTTCTTCATAATTTCAGCATATTTTTCATTAATTTCAATCATCACAAATCTTCTATCTAACAACATTGCCGCATTGGCCGTTGTTCCTATTCCTGCAAAGGGGTCTAAGACTACGTCGTTCTTAAATGAATAATATTCTATAACTCTTTTAGCGAGTTCTAATGGAAATATCGCAGGATGTTCTTTGTCAAAAGCAGGGTGTATTTTCCAGAGATTTGTTTTATTATAACCATCCTTTATTTTGGAATCATTCACAATAGTTCTATCTGGATGGTTTCTAATATACCAATCAATTAATCTTTGGCTCTTTTTCCTATATACCAACACATATTCTGTAATAGGGACTGCTTTATATTGGAGGGGATTTCTATCTGCGGCAAATCTCCGCCCTCTTCCTGTAGCCCATCCTGCACCTTCTGGTTTAACCCATAAAATGTCATCTATAAATTCATAATCTTCTTCTATAAATATTCTGTGTATGTCAAATGGAACTGCTATTCTTCTAGACGACTCATTTCTGCTAGATCTTCTTATTAAAACTGGAGCGATATTTATAACAAAAAATCTTCCATCTGATAAAACACGATGACTTTGTTTTATTACTCTTCTTAACTTCATAAGATAATCTTCATATGAAACATAGTCAGAATACTCTGGCCTAGCATTGTAGTACGGGGGAGATGTAAAAATTAAGTCTACTGATTCTGCAGGCATATCTGATAGAACAAATTCCGAATCGCCCAGAGCAATGGTATTACGCAAAGATGAAAGAATATACCTTTTGTCTGATTTTGAAATCTCTTCTCTATTTTCCTTGATATTTCTTCCCAGAAGTCTTTTTTCTAAAATAGTTTTTTGAGTGGTTTTTGATTCCACCATTAGTGAAGTTTTAGCATCTATAACCACCTCACCAATTTTTCCATTAGTTTTACTTACCAGCGGAACTCTCCAGATGTGATATCTATCATCTATCTCAGGTAAACCAAAGGTGACGACTTTTTCTAGATCAATCTCTTTAAGATAATCTAAGGAAATCGATTTAGCTTGGTCTGTATTTAGAACCCTATAATTTCTATTTTTTGAAGTATTGCCCTCTTTCATTTTAAACTTCTGAACAGTATTATTGTTTAATAAGCTTTTCTACATTTACTGGACTTTCGGGTTTTCTTGATGTCTTACCCGAAACTGTATAACTTTTTCTGGATTATTTATGCCAGTGGACACTGGACATGTGCCCTCGGAAGAAAAACGCATTCTTAATCCAAACTAATTTAAACCGCCTGTTTCCTGGTCTTTTCCATGGCAGCCGCTTCCTTGTTTCCTTATGTCAAGATTCGCGCCGCGCAGGACGAGCTCCGCCGCCGCGCGCACCGCCGCCGTGTGCGGCGCGC
>CAYUOQ010000069.1:0-5844 GCA_964446445.1 uncultured Methanosarcinales archaeon | reverse complement strand
GATAGATAACAAAATAAAGAACACAAATAAACAAAAAATATACTTATGCATATTTGAAAGTTGTTAGGCTCTTTTATCTTAATCTGAATCAAGATTTCTTTTCAATATTTATACCATTAACTGGAGGCTTTATTTTTGTTGGAAAGAAACTTCTCTAGGTGCTATTGCATATGTGTGCGTGGTATAAATGAAGTTTGGTTTGAATTTTAGCTTAAAATTTAGCAGGGGCATTGGACTTCCTCCAAAATCTACAAGTTTATAGCCGCGAGCTTTTAAGTAGCAGAGATCATCCATATTCGCTATTTCAAACATTCCTTCATATTTGTAATTGCATATTCCTACAGATGAGTAAAATCCCTTGTCTGAATTGGGTATCTCCCATCCCGCGGTTATGGCGCTTGGCACGCCATCAACAAGCATGACTTTTGCATGCTTGAATCCTTCAAAAGACAGATCTATCATTTTGATATACTGCTGGTACAAGGTTGTATTGGAATCTTTCCTGTCAACCCCTGTTGAAAGAATTTTCCGCCTTTCCGTCCAATCTTTAACAATGCCCTTGAGAACATCCTTATCGAAGTTCTTACCATCCTTAATCTCGATTGAATGCTCTGATTGAAACCTATTCCTGATATTTCTCAGCTTTTTCCATTCAGCACCAATCAGCTCATCGCCTTGCCACCTTCTCATATCGAACATCGGCCAATAAAGGGTGTATCTTGGTGATAAAGCGCGGTATCCATTGCCCCGAAGCATCTCGAGGGTTGTGTTTCTTGAACCTTCTGTTTGTTCAACGACAAATTTCCTTATTTTCAAATTTTTAAAAGCAGCATTGAGCGCTGAATGAAGCAATTCTCCCCTGTTTTCTTTAGGGGCTAAGGCTTCTGAAAGCATTACTAGTTCCATTGGCCCCTCAGCATAATGCGCAAGAATGCCAAATCCCTCTGGAGATTTTAGGAAAAGGCATTTGCCATCGTTTTCGGCGCGCGCAAGAAAATATGCGTAGCTATGTTCAGAAGTGTGCCCAAATTCCTCAATGCACCGTTTTACCTCGGCTTCCCGTTGCCATGGATTTTCAATTATTTCAATATCCACAAAAGAAAAATAATTTCCCACTTATTTAAATTTTTGCAAGATTTCTCAATATATCTGTTTTATTGCCCGCTTGATTTTTTCATACATCTCCATCCTTTTTTTTCTGGCAAGGTTCTCATAGAATCTTGTTGCTTTCTTTTTTAACGCGTCAAAAAGCTCCCACCAGATTATCATGTTTTCGTGGCTTATGCCTAGCTCAATGCAGCATTGCTCGTAGAGCCTGATAAAGTTGCGATAATTGTAATTTGTCCTGAGGATTGCATCATATGCTGCTTGCAAAGCAGCAGGATCGGCATTAGGCAGGTTAAATTCCTTGTACTCCCTCATTAGCCTATTGATATCATTCAGTTTACCTCCGCTTCGCTTCAGAATTGCTAGTGCAATGGTAAAGGCCATGATTTTCCCGCAGTAATAGGCGCCCCCCGCAAAGACGCCGAAGCCCAGATTTTCCTCCCAGAATTTCTGGGCCTTGTTTTTCCCGATAATTGTTGTAAGTGCATCAAGGTCTTTCCTGAATTTGCGTATCCAGTCCATGTGGATGTCGATTGTATGCCTGTTCGTTATTGCCTTGAAATCTGCCACTCCCTCATTTAGAAGTGCTTGCATGGTTAGGAAAAGCAGGTTTATCCTGTAATTTGGAACCCTCATGACTCGCCGTTTGAGCCGCTCACTGACCTCATCCTGGAATGAATAGAAACCCATCATTTTCTGGACGTGGTGCTCCAGTTCATGGACAAAGTATCTGTAAAGGTACGTGTAGTCTATTCCCTTGGCCCAGAATAGCGGGATTGCAATTGACTGCAAAAGGAAGCTCCCTGAAACCAAGTAGTTATGGTGCTCTACTGTCTCAGATTCAATATCCTCAAGGAACTCTGCATATTCCTCTTTTTTGAGCTCAACTTGCGGCCTTTCTTCTATGTACCATGCCCTTTTTGGAACCCTGAAAACGATTATCCTTATGAGGAACTTGTTGTCATCTGACATCATTACGTTTTGGTTGTCACGAAGCACCTGCATAAGGACTTTGGTCAGGTATGTTTTTGTGGTATCTGCAAATTCACTAAATGATATTTGCCTTGGATTTTTTGAATTATAGAACTTCCACTCAAACCCATCTTTGTCGGGAGGTTTTTCCCACCGTTTTGCCTGGTAGTCATAGACTTCCCTGAAGTCTCTCCCATAGTCCCTTTCGGAGTAAAGCGAAAAGTCGTATATGACAGTTACTTCTTTCTGGCCAATTGTGAACTTTTCTTCCAGCGTGAAAGCCATTTGTACCCTTCTTTTTTAGAATTGACTTTAAAAAACTTTTTGGCATAAAATTTTTAAAATAGTCTGGAACAATTATGGCATGATCAAGAATCCCCATTTTTACTTTCCCTTCAATTTTGGCGCCATACCTCATGAGCTTGCTGACTATGACAAGTCAAGAGTTGTTATCCTTCCTGTTCCTTACGATGCAACCACGACCTACCAGCCGGGTTCAAGGAACGGACCAAGGGCAATCATAGAAGCATCGCGGCATCTTGAGTTTTATGATGAGGAAACTGGAAAGAATTTTTCAGAAATTGGCATATGCACCCTTGATGATATCGAGACAGTCGATTCTGCTGAAAAGATGGTGAAGCGGGTTTATGAGGCTGTTCAGGTGCTTTTGGCTGACCAAAAGAGCGTGGTTACAGTTGGCGGCGAGCATTCAATAAGCTTTGGTGCTGTAAAGGCGCATCTTGAGAAATATCCTAATTTGACTGTCCTTCACGTTGATGCACATGCTGATATGCGTGATGAGCTTGCAGAAAATGCTTTCAACCATGGTTGCGTTGCGAGAAGGATTTCCGAGATTTGCCCTTTGGTTTCTGTTGGGGTCAGGAGCATTGCTGAAGAGGAGATGACACATGTAAACGGGAGCAAGGGCAGGATAAAGGTTTTCTTTGCAAAGGATATTTGCACAGGCGGCAATGGATGGATGGACGATGTTATCAAAAGCCTTTCTAAGGATGTTTACATCACAATTGACCTTGACGCGTTTGACAGTTCAATCATGCCTTCTGTTGGCACGCCCCAGCCTGGCGGGATGGGCTGGTATCAGGTGTTGGATTTAATGAAAAGAATTTCAAGGGAGAAGAATGTTGTTGGCTTTGACGTTACTGAACTGATGCCTATTTCCGGCAACCATGCGCCTGATTTTCTTGCTGCGAAGCTTGTTTACAAGCTCATAGGCTACTTTTTCTCCAAGCAGTAGCTTTTTAGCAGCATTACAGGCTTGTAAGCCAGTTTTACGCGCTTAAGGTAGTCTACTCCAAAATCGTCCTGTGCATTGATGAATGGATATGCTGACCATTGCCTTGCGAACTCCCTGAAAATGAATTCCGACGCTCCATTCAGCATGGGGTTTGTCTTTTCTATTATGTTGCTGCACATTTTTGAGGTTAATGGCTCGCCCAGGCTTATCCCTGCAACCTGACCATCAACTTTGAGCACAATGCCGCGAACTCCAAGCCTTCTTGAGAACCTTACTACCCTCTTGGCAACGCTGGCTTCTGCATCAAGCTCATATCTCCACTGAGCGCTTGCAGACTCTTTCTTGAATTCTCGCCAAAGTTCAATCAGCCTGATTACATCATCAGTATGTTTGCTCCAGTCGAATTCCTCAACACTATAACCATAGTTTCTTGTAAAGAAGTTTACCTTGTGCCTTTGAGAATCGTATTCCGGGCCGGAAAGCTCAATCAGGTCTTTTGTCTTGTAAATGTAATCCTGCGTCCAGTAGCTTATTTCGCCATCCGTCTGCCTTGCGAGCAATTCATAAGTTTGCTTCAGGGATTCTGGAATGTAAATTACGCTTGGCTTTGCTTCTATGCCTTTTTCGCGGTTCATTTTTTCAACAATGCCAAAGCATTTATGTATCGTGTTTGCAAGCCGTGTCCCGCCAGTTGGGGGGCCCCATACTACATGCCTGTCTTTTAGAAAGCCGAAGACGCATAAGTTCCCATTGATTATTGTCCACGTGTGCTTCAGGGGCTGTGCCCATATGTGGCGCATTGTGAAGGTTGTATCTGCAAGTGGTTCCTTTATTCTTTTGAAAACTTGCACAAATTTATCTTTGTCTTCAAGTTTCACGTGCCTTTCAGGCATTAATTCCTCTTTTGAGACATACACCATTTGGTTTTTGAAATAAAAAGCCAATCAAGTATTTAATAATTTTGAAAAGAAAAAATTAGCGGCAGATTTCCCTTTCTTTCTTTGCAATTTCTGCTGACTTGTGCACGTTCCTTGGATAGTGCTTGACGAATTCCCTTCCGCGCTCAAGCCTGTTTACTTCAACTTTTTGTGATCCAAGCTTTTCCATCAGGTACTTTATTGCACTGTCCTCACTGAAGTACTTGCACGAGAAAATGTCAAACGATGCATAGCCGTCATTTGGGAATGTGTGGATTGCCAAATGGCTTTCAATGAGTATGACAAACCCTGTAAGTCCGCCTTTGTCAAAGGAATTTGGCTGAGCGGGTATTTTTGAAAGTTGTGGCGCTGCAAACTTGTGCATGCCGAGCATTTCTGGCATTTCACTCAGGATTGTGTAGACAAATTCAAAATTGTTTAACTTTTCCTTGTCGCATCCGTATAAGTCCAAAGTAAGATGGGGTCCGAACATTTTCTAATTAATCACCTCGTGGGTTTTATTGTTAACTCTATTTTTATCGAGAATACAGATTTCACAATATTGTTCTGACTTTTTGTTCGCTTTCATATCTGATTTTTCTTGCACCAATTTTTTATGTGAACTCTTAATTGGAATCCTTATATTTAAACTTAACTATTTTTTGATTTTGTAAAATTAATTTTGGTGAAAACATTTGATAAAATCATAAATGTTTCTCATTCAATCAAGAAAATCATTGTTTGATGCGATCAGCAATGGGAAAATTACTGATGCATCGCCATAGATTGTAACATCCTTTGCCCCTTCGCTTATTTTCCCCCATGATTTTGCCTCGCTCGTCGTGGCGCCCGAAAGTGACCCGTGGTACGGGCTGCTGCTGTTCACGTATATTGCATAATCCAATCCTCCTCCAAGCAGGTTTGAGATGATTGTGTGGTGTTTTGCAATTCCTCCTCCCAGGATGATTGCGCCAACCTTTCCCTGTTTCTTTGCGGTCATTGCGAAATCAATTGCTTCCATGGCGCTTTTCAGCTCATTAACCTTGAAACCGGGGTGCGTTTGCTGGAAAAAAGCAAGTTGCAGGCCGACGGCCCCGTCAGTTATTCCGGGACAAAAGATTGGAACTCCATTCCTTGCTGCCTGGTAAACAAAGGAGTTTTCGGTGTCCAGTGCAAGACCGATTTCTGCTATTATTTCTGTTGCCGTAAACTCCCTTTCGCCTTTTGAGCAGATTTTTGCAAGCATGGATGACATTTTCTCCTCCAGATATTCGTAGCATTCGTTTGGCACGAATATATTTCCCATTCGGTTTATGCCTTCTTTTCCTAGCTGTGCGTCATCCGCTTCAAAAGTTCCTTGGAGGTATGGCATCTTTGCACGTGTTAGGTCTTCATCAAGGGCGCCGCTGCTTACGACCAATGCGTGCACCTTTTTCTTTTTGACCAGGTCTATTATTATCCCTCTGATGCCGGATGCTGAAATGTTTGATGTGAAGCTCAGGAATATTGTTGCCTTTTCCTTTGCCATGGTTTCAAGAATTTCAGCGCCAACAGCAATATTGTGTGTCTGGAAGCCTGAATTTTTGAACTGGA
>CAYUOQ010000068.1:0-5943 GCA_964446445.1 uncultured Methanosarcinales archaeon | reverse complement strand
TTATTATGGCAAGATAAAAGATGGTTATGTTAAAGGAGGAAAGCCTGAACGAGGCTTTGCATTCGCTTCATCATGAATTTTTTGGAGGTGATGGAAAATGATTGCAAATGTCAAAATTGAAGGTGCCATAACGGCGATGGTCACTCCTTTCACAAGTGATGGGAAGGTTGACCTTAACGGATTGAAGGAGAATGTTGCCTTTCAGATTAAGAGTGGGATTTCGGGGCTTGTTCCCCTTGGTACAACCGGGGAAAGCCCTGTCATAAGCGATTCGGAAAGGGAGCAAATAGTCAGGGCTGTTGTTTCGGCAGCAGGCGGCAAGGTTCCTGTAATAGTTGGCACGGGCACAAATTCAACCGAGCATTCGATTGAGCTGTCTAGGCAGGCTGAGAGACTGGGAGCTGATGCAGTCCTTGTGGTCTCGCCTTATTATAACAAGCCTAGCCAGGAAGGCCTTTTCAGGCATTTTAAGGCGATTGCCGGCTCAATAAAGATTCCTGTTGTTGTTTACAACATCCAGGGCCGTACAGCTGTTAACATTGAAACAGCCACGCTTGCGAGGATGGCGCAGGTTCCAAACATCATTGCAGTAAAGGAAGCATCAGGAAATATTGGCCAGATGATGGAGGTGCTTGATCAGCTTCCAAAGACCTTTAGCGTGGTAAGCGGTGATGACAACTTGACCTTTCCACTGATGGCTCTTGGAGGCAGGGGAGTTATCTCTGTTGTCAGTAACTTGATTCCGAGGAAGGTTAGCGACATGTGCGCAGCAGCAGCCAAGGGTGATTTTGCTACTGCCAGAAGGCTTCACTTTGAGATGCTTCCAATTTTCAAGGCTGCTTTCATTGAAACGAATCCTGTGCCCATAAAAGCTGCAATGACCCTGGCTGGAATGGCGGCTGGTCCTGTCAGGCTTCCTCTTTGCGAGCTCCAGCCTTCAAATCACGATAAGCTAAAAGCTGTCTTGCAAAACCTGGGTCTTGTGAAGCAAGGCATGGCCCAGTCGCCCAAAGGCGACTTGGGGGTGAGGTTGGTAAAATGAAACTTGCGCTTGTCGGTTACGGAAAGATGGGAAAGGAAGTCGAACGTGTTGCAAGGCTGCGCGGCCATGCAATATCAGCAATCATAGACCAGTCAGCAACCGGGGCAACCCACAAGGAAATAACGGCTGATGCAATCAAGGATGCTGATGTCGTGATTGACTTCACCACGCCTGCAGCGGCAGCCGAGAACATCAGGAGGGTCGGTGCTGCGAAGAAGAACATGGTTGTTGGCACCACTGGCTGGTATGACCACATGACAGAGGCCAAGCAGGTTGTTGGCGCTGCCGGAACCGGCTTCATTTACAGCTCAAATTTTTCAGTTGGGGTGAATGCCTTTTACAAAATTGTTGAGGCAGCAGCAAGGCTTATTGACAAGGTTCCCGAATACGATGTTTTTGGTTATGAGCTTCACCATAACCAGAAGCTTGACAGTCCTTCAGGCACTGCCAAGAGCATTGCCGAGGTTCTTTTGAAGAACATTTCAAGGAAGAAGGCTGTTAATTACGACAAGCTTGAGAGGAAGCCTAACATGGAAGAGATCCACTTTGCCAGCATCCGTGGAGGCTGGATTCCCGGCACTCACGTTGTTGGCTTTGACAGTGAGGCTGATACAATTGAGCTTAAGCATACTGCCAGGAGCAGGTCTGGTTTTGCGCTTGGGGCAGTTATGGCTGCCGAGTGGCTTAATGGGAGGAAAGGGTTCTTTACAATGAATGACTTCATGAAGGACTTTTTCAGGCCGTAAAATTTTTTAATATTGTCAGTGAGGCTTTTTGAAAATGCAGAAGATGAAGGTTGGAATTTTAGGGGCAACTGGCATGGTAGGCCAGCGTTTCATTCAGCTCCTTGAAGGTCACCCCTGGTTTGAAGTTTCATTCGTTGCAGCTTCTGAGAATTCTGCGGGCAAGATTTATTCTGAGGCGGTTGAAGGCAGGTGGCATCTTCCATCGCCTGTTCCCGAAGCTGTAAGGAATCTTGTTGTTGGCAACGTTGCTGATGTCCAGTCAGCTGTAAAATCATGCAGCTTTGTTTTTTCAGCTTTGGAGACCGATGCTGCAAGGGCTTTTGAGGAAAAGTATGCTGAGGCTGGCCTGCCTGTTGTTTCAAATGCGTCTGCCCACCGGCACACAAAAGATGTTCCAATGATCATCCCTGAAATCAATCATTCACATCTTGAAATCGTTAAAAAGCAGCAAAAAAATAGGGGGTGGAGTAAGGGCTTTATTGTTGTCAAGCCGAACTGCTCGCTGCAAAGCTACATGGCTCCCCTGTATGCGCTTCATGGCAGATTCAAGGTTAAAAAAGTCATTGTGACAACAATGCAGGCAATCAGCGGGGCAGGCCATCCTGGAGTTTCCTCGCTTGACATTACGGATAATGTAATACCCTTAATCAAGGGAGAGGAGGAAAAGTCAGAGAAGGAGCCCTTGAAGATACTTGGAAGGGTTAATGGGAATGAAATAGCATATGCGGAAGGTATTTCTATCTCCGCTCATTGCAACAGGGTGCCGGTTTTAGACGGCCACATGGCCTGCGTTTCAGTTTCCTTTGAAAGAAAGCCTTCAAGGCAGGAAATCATCGGGGCATGGAAGGATTTTGCAAGTCTGCCTCAGGAGATTAAGCTTCCACTTGCTCCCCTGCATCCGATAATTTATACTGAGGATCCGGCAAGGCCGCAGACAAGGCTTGACCGCGACAATGACAAGGCAATGGCAGTTACAGTTGGAAGGCTTAGGGAATGCAATGTCCTTGACTGGCGCTTTGTTGGCCTTTCCCATAATATTGTAAGGGGCGCTGCTGGCGGAGCCATCCTGACTGCGGAATTGCTTAAGGCTAAGGGGTTGATTGCATGACAACTGAATTTTACTTGGATGAAAAAGTTTTCAATGCCTATTTTCCCCTTGCCTGCCATATGACTTCGTTTTGTATTTCTGATCCAGCAAATTATGCTACAGGATTGGTAGGGGTATGCTTTAATGCATTGAAGCATCTGAGTAGATTCCAAGGTGTTGTGCTTAACGGCCCAAATCCTGCCAGCATTGCAGAGTTGGGTGCATTTTCGTATGGGGTTATGGATGTTTTAAGGGGAATAAAAAAGCCGTTAGGTCAGTCAATTGTGCTTGATGACGTTTATGCAAGGAATCGTTTTATAGCCTCTTTCCTGCTTGCTGAAGTGTTAGAAACTATGCCCTCTACTGATACTGCGTTTATTGGCAGTGAGCTGCGAGAGCTTGTTCGTGAAGATGGATGGAAAGTGCATGAGTTGGAAGCAAAATTAGTTGGAATGGCAGGCAAGTTTGGCACTGATGCAATTGTTCCCGGGGAAAGTTTTAATGAGTTCATGTCAAATTCAACTGAATTAAAACTAAGGTGATTGAAAAAATGGTTAAATATTTGCGGTCAGGCCGTTTGCAGCAGATTCCGCCTTATCTTTTTGCGGAGATAAGCAAGAAGATTGAGCAGGCTAAGAAGTCAGGTGTTGATGTAATCAGCCTTGGCATTGGGGATCCTGACATGCCCACGCCTAAGCATATTGTTGAGGAGCTTGGGAAGGCTGCCGAAGATTGCAAGAACCACCAATATCCTGATTATGAGGGGCTTTTGTGTTTTAGGGAGGCTGTTGCTTCATGGTATAAGAGGAGGCATAATGTTTCCCTTGACCCTGTTAATGAAGTCCTTGCCTTGATTGGTTCAAAGGAGGGCAGCCTTCACCTTTCCCTAGCTTTTGTTAACCCTGGAGATTATGCCCTGGTTCCAAACCCGTGCTACACTCCATACAGGACTGGAACAATACTTGCCAATGGCAATGTCTATGACCTGCCGCTTTTGGAAGCGAATGGCTTCCTGCCAAAGTTTGATATCATTCCAAAGGATATTGTAAAAAAGGCCAGGGTTTTGTACTTGAGTTACCCTAATAACCCAACCTCTGCCGTTGCGGGCAGGGATTTTTACAGGGAGGTAATTGACTTTGCAAAGGATAACAATTTGATTGTTTGCTCCGATAATCCTTACAGCGAGATTGCTTTTGATGGCTATAAGCCGTTGAGCTTTTTGGAAGTTCCTGGCGCTATGGATGTTGGAGTTGAGTTTAACTCGCTTTCAAAGCCGTATAACATGACTGGCTGGAGGATTGGGATGGCTGTGGGGAACTCTGAGGCCATTTCGGCCATGGCAACTGTGAAGAACAATGTTGATTCCGGCGTTTTCAATGCCGTCCAGAAGGCAGCAATTGCTGCGTTGAATTCTCCTGATTCCGAAATAGAAAAGCTCAATTCGATTTACCAAAAAAGGAGGGATATGGTGCACGAGACGCTTGCAAGCGTTGGCATCCAATCCAACAAGCCAAAGGCAACTTTTTACTTATGGTGCAAGGTTCCTTCAGGGTATACGTCAGCAAGCTTTGCAACATTGCTTCTTGAAACGGCAGGCGTTGTTGTCACTCCTGGCGGTGCTTATGGGTCGTATGGCGAGGGTTATTTCAGGATTTCATTGACTGTCCCGGATGCACGGCTTTCGGAAGCCATGGCAAGAATTAGGAACGCGCTGGATTAAAAGGTGATAAAATGATTTCAACAAAAGGGAACAGGCTTTTTATTGGTGGCATTGCAGCTTCTGACCTGGTTAGGAAGTTTGGCTCGCCCCTTTACGCTTATGATGAAGAGACTATTCGCTCGAAGATTCGCCTGCTCCTTCAATCTGTTACTTACCAGCCGTTAAGGATTTTATACGCTGCAAAGGCAAACACTAACATTTCCATCCTTAAGCTTATCAGGGAAGAGGGTGGTGATTCTGTTGGGATTGACGCTGTTTCCCCTGGTGAGATTGAGGCTGCCATTAAGGCGGGCTTTAAATCGGAGAAGATAATTTTCACTTCAACCTCAGTTACTGATGAGGAGATGAAGTTTGCAATGGGGAAGAAGGTGCTTGTTAATTGCGATTCGATTTCCCAGCTTGAGAGGTATGGCAAGATTAACCCTGGCGCAAAGGTCTGTTTCAGGGTTAACCCTGATGTGGGAGCTGGCCATCACGGCCACGTTATCACTGGCGGCCCCGAAAGCAAGTTTGGCATTTGGGCAGATGATGTTGGAAAGGCATTTGAGATTGCAGGCAAATATGGCTTGAAAGTTGTTGGGATTCACGAGCATATAGGTTCTGGAATTCTTGAAACAGATAAGTTCCTCACAGCAATGAAAGTTCTTCTGACGATAATTTCAAGGAACAAAGATAAGCTTGCAAGCCTTGAGTTTGTTGATTTTGGGGGCGGCATTGGAGTTCCATACAGGCCTGACCAGAAGCCAATTGACTTTGCACAGTTTGGGCCTTCAGTAAGCAAGCTTTTTTCATCATTTTGCCAGGCTTTTGGGAGGAAGCTTGAGATGCTCATAGAACCGGGAAGGTTTCTTGTTGCCGAGTCGGGGGTTCTTCTTTGCGAAGTTAACACTTTGAAAAGCACTCCAGCACACAAGTTTGTTGGTGTTAATTCCGGCTTTAATCACCTTATAAGGCCTATGGCTTACGGCTCATACCATCCTATCGTTGTGGCTGATAATTGTGAATCTGCCAGGAAGGAAAAGGTTGCTGTCTGTGGCAACATATGCGAATCAGGCGATGTTTTTACTAGGTCTGAGGATGGAATTGCAGACAGGGTGCTTCCAATTGTTGCTGAAGGCAGCGTAATTGCAATCCTCATTGCCGGGGCTTATGGCTTTTCAATGGCATCTTCATATAATTCGAGGCCCAGGCCTCCTGAAGTGCTTGTAAAAGAAGATTATGCAAGGTTGATCAGGAAGCGGGAAGATATGTCCCATGTGCTTTATGGGATGTAAGTTATAGTAAATTAATTTAAGCGGAACTTTTAATTATGAATTTACTATTAGCAGATTCACGCAAAAAGTTCCAT
>CAYUOQ010000067.1:0-6040 GCA_964446445.1 uncultured Methanosarcinales archaeon | reverse complement strand
ACTTTTCTCAAGAAGCTAGAGAATTAAAGTTTACACAATTAACTTGACTTTGCCCAGCCAGCCAAGCTTTATATATAAGTTCACAATAGTGAATTTCTATGAAGCTTCAGCTGATGCAACCTCAGGAGATAGAGGTCTTTTACATACTTCCCGCCATAAGGAGCGGGATGGCCTCAGCCCTGAAAAAGCAGGGAGTGCGCCAAAAGGAAATAGCCGGCCTGCTTTGCGTCCAGGAGTCAACAATCAGCCAGTACTTGAGCTGCAAGCGCGCAACTGAAGTGAAGCTTCCTGAAAAAGTTAAAAGCGAAATATCAGATTCTGTGAAAAAGATAAGGACAAAGGAGGACCTTGTCAGGGAGACCCAGCACATCCTTAGCTCTGTCCGTGAGGAAAAGGATGTCCTTTGCGGCCTCCACAGGTCTATTGCCGATATTCCCAAGGGATGCAACATCTGTTACAAGAGGAAACATGAATGACCAAATAATCTCCCAGATTGAGGAGGCAGCTGGAAGGATGCATTCAATCAGCCAAAAGGAAAACTTTGCTGCGAGCACTGGAAAAGGCCTCAATGAAGGCGTGATTAGGCAGATTTCCGCAGACAAGCACGAGCCTGATTGGATGCTGAAAAAAAGGCTGGAAGCCTATGAATGGTTCAAGAAAACACCCACACCAGAATGGGGCCTGGATCTTTCCGGGATTGATTTCGACAGCCTTGTGTACTATGCCAGGCCAGATGCGAATCAGGCTAACAAATGGGAAGAGGTTCCTGAAGAAATAAGGAAGACGTTTGATCTTCTGGGCATACCTGAAACAGAGAGGAAGGCGCTCGCAGGGGCAGGGGCTCAATATGATAGTTCTGTAATATACCATAACCTGAAGAAGGAATGGGAAGAGAAGGGGGTCATATTTGAAGACATGGACGTTGCCGTGCAGAAATACCCTGAACTGGTTAAAAAGTATTTCATGACGAGTTGCATTCCAATAAAAGATCACAAGCTAATAATGCTTCACGCTGCGGTTTGGTCAGGGGGAACTTTCATTTTTATTCCGAAAGGTGTTAAGGTGGCAATGCCGCTTCAGGCATATTTCAGGATGAATGCCAGGAGGGGAGGGCAGTTTGAGCATACGCTCATAATTGCAGAGCCTAACAGCGAGGTATCTTACATTGAAGGTTGTTCCGCCCCTCAATACACCAGCAATTCACTGCACGCTGGCGGTGTTGAGATTTATGTTAATGAAGGCGCAAGGGTAAGGTACAGCAGCGTTGAAAACTGGAGCAAGAGCACATACAACCTCAACACGAAGAGGGCTATTGTCGAAAAGGACGGCATAATTGAGTGGATTGGGGGGAATGCAGGCTCCAAGGGAACAATGCTATATCCCTCAAGCATACTGAAAGGGGAAGGTGCAAGGGCAGACCACTTGGGCATTGCTTATGCAGGGAAAGGCCAGAATCAGGATACAGGGGCAAAAGTTTACCATCTTGCAAAGAATACCTCTTCAACCATAAGGATGAAAAGCATAAGCAGCCATGGGGGAATAACATCATACAGGGGGCTTGTTAGGATTGGCAAGGGCGCTATAAATTCAAGGGTTAGCGCTGTTTGTGACGCATTGATAATGGATGAACAGTCGAAGTCGAATACAATTCCGGTAATGGATGTGAACGAGGAAAAAGTTGAAATTGCACACGAGGCAACTGTTGGCAGGCTCAGCACTGAAAAGATATTCTACATGATGAGCAGGGGCCTGAACGAGGAAGAGGCTGTAAGGTTAATTGTTTCAGGATTCATAGAGCCAATAATGAAGGAGCTGCCCATGGAATATGCTGTAGAACTTAACAGGCTTATACAGCTTGACATGGCAGGGGCCATAGGGTGAAACTGAAATGGCTGGTGAATCTAAGCTATCTGAACTTAATGAAAGCTTGGTGAGGAAGCTTTCATCAGCAAAAGGCGATCCAGAATGGCTTCTTTCACTGAGGTTAGACGCTTTGAAACAGTTTAATCTTCTTCCGATGCCCCAGCAAACATATGGTTTGCATGTAATTTCTCCAGTGAACATTACAATTTCAGAGTTGAAGCCCTTTGAAGACATTACTAAGAACAAGGCATTCGCTAACAAGGAGGTAATAGTTGAAGATCTCTCTGCTGCAGCATCAAATTATGAAAATTTGTTGAAGCCTTTGCTTGCCAGGGGGATGCAAAACAAACTTGAAGCGCTTCATAATGCCTTTTGGAATAATGGCGTATTTGTGCACGCCAAAGGGAAAGGCAAAGTCCACATTCAAATGCGGCAGAAGCAAACAGAAATTGTATGGACAATTGTGGTCGCTGAGGAAGGCTCTGAGGTCGAAATTCTTGAGTCGTTAGCTTCATTTAACGATGAGAAGGCCAACCGTCTTGAATTCATTGACGTAATTGCAAGGCCGGGCTCAAAGGTCAGGTTTGTAAGCTTGCAAAAGCTATCGAAGTCAAGCCAAAGCACAATATCAAGGAAGGCGTCAATTTGGAATGGCGCAACCGTGGAATGGCTTGATATGAGCCTTGGTGGTGGAAGCAGCAAGCAAGATGTCATAAGCCTCTTAAATGGTGAAGGTGCTTCGACAAGCATAATAGGGGCATTTTTTGCAGATGGGGACCAGCAGCTTGACATGATGGCAAAGGCAGTTCACAATTCCAGGAATACAACAAGCAATATGAAGATAAAGGGTGCACTTGATGGAAGGTCAAAAGCAATAGTTCAGGGCTTCACAAGAATAGAAGCCAAGGCTGCAAATTCAGAAGGGCATCAAAAGGAAAACATCCTGCTGTTAAGCGACCAGGCAAAGGCATCGCCAATACCAAAGCTGGAAATAGACAATTACGATGTAAAGGCATCACATGAAGCTTCAGTCGGGCAGCTTGATGCGGAAAAGTTATTTTACATGATGTCCAGGGGAATGGAAAGGGAAGAAGCTGAAAGGCTGGTTGTTGAAGGCTTTTTCGATCCCCTGATAAGGCAGATTGGGATTGAACAGCTGGAATTGGAGTTAAGGCAGGCGATATCCGCAAGGTAAGTGAGCAAAAATGAACGTGGAGAAAATAAGGGAGGAGTTCCCAATACTGAAAAGGAAGGTCTATGGAAAGCAACTTGTCTATCTTGATAATGCCGCAACTACTCAAAAGCCAAGGCAGGTAACAAGTGCAATTACAGACTTCTACGAAAACTACAATTCAAACATACACAGGGCGGTCCATAAGCTAAGCCAGGAAGCAACACAGGCTTATGACGAAGCCCATGAAAAAGTTGCCAGGTTTATTGGCGCCTCAGGAATGGAAGAAATTGTTTTCACTAAAAACACAACCGAGTCTTTAAACGTAGTTGCAGGCTCACTTTCAAAGATGCTCTCAAAGGGCGATGAAATACTCCTGACGCAAATGGAGCATCACAGCAATATAGTTCCATGGCAGCAGGCGGCAAAACGAACAGGCGCCAAGATAAGGTATGCTGAAATTAACCGGAATGGAGAGCTTGACCTGGACCAGATTCATGACCTGATCAGCAAGAAAACACGGATTGTTGCGTTTACCCATGCGTCAAATGTGCTCGGCACAATTACGCCTGCTTCAGAGATAATCAGGATGGCAAAGGATGCGGGAGCAACAACGGTTGTTGATGCTGCCCAGTCAGTTCCACAAATGCCTATTAGCGTTAAGAAGCTTGGCTGCGATTTCCTTGCATTCTCTGGACATAAAATGCTTGGGCCAATGGGGGTTGGGGTCTTATACGGGAGGGAGGATATGCTAAACTCAATTGACCCATTCCTTTTCGGGGGGGACATGATAAGCGAAGTAAGCTTTGAGGATGCAAAATGGAACGATCTGCCGTGGAAGTTTGAAGCGGGAACGCCAAACGTGGCAGGAGGAATTGGCCTTGGCACGGCAATTGACTATTTGAAAGCGATTGGGATGGAGGAAGTTCATGAAAACGAGAAAAAGCTGGTAAAGGCCGCAATGGAAAAGCTAAGTACTATTGATGGGCTAACCATATATGGGCCGCCAGCTTCAAGGAGAACTGGCCTTGTTTCCTTCGGCATGGAAGGAGTGCACACTCACGATGTTTCAGCTTTGCTTGATGCACAAGGCATTGCAGTTCGTGGCGGTCATCATTGTGCAATGCCTTTGGCCAAGCTTCTTGGAGTTGGTGGGACCACAAGGGCAAGCTTTTACGTTTACAATACAACCGAAGAGATAGGAAAGCTTGCAGACTCACTGAAAGATATAACTGCAAAAATGAAAAAAATGACGCCAAAGGCAATGGCAGGCAAATAAAATGGTGAAGGCAGACGCAATAGAGGAGCTTTACCGGGAAGAGCTAATGGACCATTACCAGAATCCGAGGAACTTTGGCAACCTGGAACGCGCACAGGTTCAGTATCACGATTATAATCCGGTGTGCGGCGATGAGGTAACAATCCAGCTGAAAATTGAAAAAGGGAGGATAGAAAGGGCAATGTTCAATGGCAAGGGCTGCGCAATAAGCCAGGCAGCAGCATCAATGCTCACAGAGGGGTTGCAAGGGAAAAACCTGGCCGAGGCAAAGGCAATAAAGAATGATGATGTGCTTAAAATGCTAAAGATAAATCCTGGGCCGGTGAGGATTAAATGCTCGCTGCTGGCCTTAAAGGCGCTTCAAAAAGGACTGCTTGTGTACGAAGGCGGCATTAAGCTTAAGGAAGAGCGATCAAAATGAAAGAACTCATTGTCAAGAATTTGCACGTTGAAGTTGAAGGGAAAGAGATTCTAAAGGGGGTAAGCCTTGAAGTGGGAAAGGGGGAAATAGTTGCGCTAATGGGGCCAAATGGGGCGGGAAAAAGTTCTCTCGGGTATGCATTGATGGGGCATCCTGCATACAAAATCACGCAAGGGCAAATACTTTTCAAAAGACAGGACATAACAAAGAAAAGCCCTAGCGAAAGGGCAAAAGATGGCCTTTTCCTTTCATTCCAATACCCGACCGAGATTCCAGGGGTAAGCCTGGCAAACTTCCTGAGAACGGCAATAAACTCAAGAAGGGAAAAGAAAGACCCAATTCCAATAGGCGAATTCATCAAGGAACTAAAAGAAACGATGAAATTGCTCAAGGTTAATGAGTCATTCATGCACAGGTATCTTAATGATGGCTTTTCAGGGGGGGAAAAGAAAAGGGCGGAGGTTCTTCAAATGGCAATGCTCAAGCCAGCAATGGCCATCCTTGACGAAACAGACTCTGGTCTGGATGTTGACTCACTGAAAATAGTTGCCCAGGGGATCAACAAGCTAATGAACAAGCAGATGGGTGTGCTCTTGATTACGCATTACCAAAGAATTTTAAACTACATCAAGCCCACCAGGGTGTGCGTGATGGTTGACGGCAAAGTGGCCAGGACAGGAGGTCCGGAACTGGTTCACCAGATAGAAAACAAAGGTTACGAATCAATAACGGTGAAAGAATGAGCAAATTCATGCTTGAACATGACAGGCCAAATTGCATAGGATGTGGCTCTTGTGCTGCCATAAACCCAAAACATTGGAAGATGAATGGCGATGGAAAATCTGACATTGAAGAGGGCAAGCAAAGGCCTGACGGCTGGCAGGAGCTTGAAATAACAGACAAGGATCTTGAGGCAGACAAACAGGCAGCTGAATCCTGCCCTGTAAACGTCATGCGCAGAAAAGAAAAAAAAAAAAAAAAAAAAATCATCTAAGTGAGACCATGCTGGGCAAGAAAGTGCTGATTTTTGCTGAAGATCACTATGAGGACCTGGAGCTTTGGTACCCCAAGCTAAGGCTGGCTGAAGAAGGTGCCCAGGTTGTTGTTGCAGGCACTGGCGAAAAATTCTATAAGGGAAAAAATGGCTACCCTGTTGAGGTTGATGGCAACATCAGAGATTACAAGGCGAAGGATTTTGATGCTGTTGTCATTCCTGGAGGATGGGCTCCTGACCGGCTAAGGCGCTATAAGGAAGTTCTTGATTTTGTGAGGGAAATGGACTCTGGCGGACAGGTCATAGCTGCAA
>CAYUOQ010000066.1:0-6041 GCA_964446445.1 uncultured Methanosarcinales archaeon | reverse complement strand
AGCAGGAACGGCAATGATAACTGGCCTGTCGATGAAGTAATAATCAAGAAGGCTTATGTTAAAAAGTAATTTTTATTTGAAATAATTACTCCTTAACTTATGAGACAGGTTTTCTTTGGTCCTGGACAAAACGAAATTACTATTTTCAGTGGAATGGGCAATTGGCTTCCTGAAGGGTATTTTTTGGAGATATTTTGGCGAAGCACCTGACAGGACAATATATCTTTTTGCTGATCTCAAGCCAAACGCCGGCTTGGAAGAGTACGCCTTATAACGCCAACTCGCAATCTTGAGCAATAACCTTTAAAAAGGATTCCGGACTCGTTTTTCTTGAACCCCCTTTTGATTGCTGTCGTTTTCCGATTGACCGCTTTCGCAAAGGGGTCACGCCCCGTTCGTTCAGTCCGGTCAAGGACACGGCCCTTTCGCACAACCTTTTACTCGCTGAGGCGAGCAAAAGCTTGACCAAAAACGGCAAAACGTTGTGAGGTAAGGCCGGGACCCGGGTTCAAATCCCGGACGGGGCATTATAACCCTACAAAAACTGAAAGATTTAAATATTGTAGGGTTATACTCTTCTCATGGTGTTTGTTAGCAAGAAGAGCATCAAAGGCAAGGAAAGATACTACTTGGAAAAGTCCGTGCGTCTTCCCGGCGGGATTGTAAGGAAGTTCTCAGTATATCTAAAGGAATACGTTCCCGAAAAAAGTTTCAGTCTTGATAGTTATGCTGATTTGCTTAACCTAAAAGCCGAAATTGCCATTTTAACTTCTGCTGTTGAATCATATGCAAAAAATTCAATTTTCACTAGTAGTGCAATAAGGAAACTTGAGGAAATTAAGCTGGCCTATAGAAGACTGACTAAAAAAATAAGCAGGAAACAGTTTCAAGATATCATAGACAGATTTAGTGTCAATTTTACGTACGAGTCTAATGCCATTGAGGGCAATTCGCTAACCTTAAAGGATGTGGCAATTGTGTTACAAGAAAAAAAAGCGATAGAAGGCAAGGACTTAAGAGAGATTTACGAGTCATTAAACACGAGAGAGGCAATGGAGTTGATATTCAACAACAAACTCAAAATAACAGAGGATGACATTATCAAGCTGCACAAGATACTTGTAAGGAATACAGGCGTTGCTCCAGGATATAAGAAACTGCCAAACTTTATTTTAGGAAGGAATACAAAAATCACTCCTCCTGAAAAAGTGTCTGAAGAGATGAAATTGCTGATAAAGTGGTATAATGACAACATGGAAATGCATCCTCTTGAAAGGGCAGCGATTTTCCACGGGAGATTTGAGATGATACACCCCTTTGAAGATGGAAACGGCAGGGTAGGGAGGCTGCTGATTAACGTAATGCTGATTAATGACGATTATCCGCCGCTAATAATAAGAAAAACCCACAGAATGGCATATTTGGGTTGCCTTGAGGCATTTGACCAAGGCCATAGCGAAAAACTGAAAAGGTTTATTATTGAGAAATACAAAGCAACTTACAGAAAATTTTTTGAGGTCTACATAAGATACCTGAAATAGACGTAGCAATGATGTGCCAAAAATTATACAAAAGGAAATTTTTCCGGACAGGGCACCTTTTCTTGCTTAAAATCACGTCCGAGTGGCGGTGGATTGGACTGTCCCATTCCGAATAGCCCCCACAACTATGAGGCATTCGGCAACCGCCGAAGTTTAAGCAATTATTCTCACTTAACAGTGATAAAAATAGAAAGATTTAAATATGTGTTCTTTCTGATAAACATTAATGGTATCTAGCGATGATGCAAGGGATGCAAGGAACTTTGGACGTCTCAGTTGGCAACTTCATCAAAGGTACAGCAGCAGAGACTTATACGACTGTTTAGGGGTAAGGCCTGATGCCAGTCCATTCGATATCATGCATAGATTCAGAGAAAAAGCAAAGAGTTACCATCCTGATTCAAATAGACGAGACAAACCTTCGGACTCAGAACAAAGATTCAAAGATTTAAACGCGGTATATGAAATACTCTCCGACCCTGAAAGAAGAACAGCCTATGATGCCTGGCTCAGGACTGATGCTTCACACCAAGTTCAAGGAGATGCCGCAGCAGATTTTTCCGTGCCAGGAGTAACAACGGTTACAAATTTTCCCAGCTTTCGCAAAAGATTCCTGGAGGATGACCTTGATACGCTGGTACGCAGGTTTATGGAGGGTGGCATCACCGCGGCTCAATTATCAAACGGATTAACCGGCGTAGTTGCATTTAATACTCCAGGCGCAAAAAGTGTATACGCCCTCCTTCCATACAGATTGGAAAGAGATATGGTAGAAATGGGTTTGGCAGGGCATAACTCACTTCTACTGGTTGAATACTATAAAGCCATAGTTAACAAAGAACCTGTTTCAAGAGCCGATATTGACAAGCGAGTCAAAGTGAAGAGTTAGTGTTGAGCAAGAGAGAAAGCCATTTCACGAGCTTCACGTTTTTCATTCAATCTTTTGCAGAGGAATTTCATTTCCTGCACACGAAAAACCATTTCCAGGAGTTCCTTTTAACTTTTTCAAAACCGAAACCTGAATAAACGCCCAAAATTGAAAATCCAGATTCCTTAAGCAGCATCCTCACTTCTTCCAATCTGTATGCCCGTTCAACATGGTGCTCATAAAACTTTTTGCCATTTTTCCTGTTAATCATTTCGAGGTCAACAATCCACCTGTCTGGCCTGAAAGAATTCTTCCAGTTCAAATCATAATTACCAATCTCGAACTCAGCTTTTTCCCCAAAGATATTTTTCAAAGCCTTGTTTATCTTGAAACTTGAATTAAGGTCAAAGATAAACAAGCCTCCATGGCAAAGATGCCTGTGGACAGACTTAAAGCAAAGCTGCAAATCGCCTTTTCGGGTAACGTAATTCAGCGAATCGAAACTGCACAAAACCAGGTCAAACTTCATTGCCAGTTTAACACTCACAATGCTTCCCTGACGAACTTTTCATGCCCCTTTTCCGAGCGATTGCCAGCATCCTCCTGGGCTTATCAAGCCCCTCAACAGAAAAGCCCGTATTAAGAAAACGCTCCGAGAGCTTTCCAGTCCCGCAGGCCAGCTCAAGGACATTTTTTGGATGCAATTTACTCTTGTGAGTTATTTCAAGGATGAAAGAAAAATATTCGTTGTAAAACTGTTCTTGCCCCATCACCTCATCGTAAATTTCTGCAAACTCCTGATACGGATCCATAATTCTTCAACAGCAAAAAAGTATTTATAGTAAATTCATTTAATAGCGGAACTTTTAATTATGAATTTACTATTAGCAGATTCACCAAAAAGTTCCATTAATTCGTGAATCTGCTATAATACCCTCTAAACCTTTTCCAGAAGCCTGATTGCCCTTTCGTTAAGAGCGAGAAGGAACGGCGCAAGCTTCGGGCCCCGCTCCTTGTTAAGAAGGACAAGGTAAGCTGCCCTGAAGAAATCTGAAGGTTGAAGTGCAACTTCTTTTGCTATGTTATAACACTCATTGTATAGTTCCTTTTCCTCCCACTTCTTTGACTTCAGCTTCGAAGCAAGAAGTTTCAATGCATTTATCTGTGGGGGTGACAGCTTCGATTTTACCTGCCCGCTGACTTCATGTTGGATTGTGTACTTTGAATCCTCAGGCACATATTTCATGACCCACTCCCTGGCCAGCCTTACGCGCTCCATTACCGGGTCATGCATTGACTTGTCATAATGTCCGGTCTTTTCAAGGCTTCCAATAATGTCTTTTTCATCAGCAAAGACCTGTGCGACCATTGCAGCATGGCCAAAGCTTAACGAGATCGGGCGCTCAGCATCAGATGGCTTGTTTGAAATTTCATAAAGCCTCTTTATATGAGCCCTCTCCTTTTCGTTTTCAAGCACAATCTTGTCAAAGTAAACTGCACCTGCTTTGTCATACTCATCGTAAAGCAAGGGGAGCTCCTTCCAGGAAAAGCTCCTCTCAGTCATCAGTCTCTTGTTATAAAAAAACCTTAATAATTGTGGGGAGGCAACCTCGAGCCACTGCCTCGGATAAACAACATTGCCAAGCGAAGCTGACATCTTGACACCGTCAATCGTTAAGTGCTCATAGAATATGGGCTCCGGAGATGGAAAGTCAAGAACACGCTCAGAAATTTCGGCATTGATCCAAAAAGCGCTATTTGGAACCTGGTACTCTTTTCCTGCGCCCTCTGTTGCAACCTGCCAGCGGGCCCACTGGGCAGCCCACTCGCTCTTCCATGCCAGCTTGCCAGTGTCCTTGAGAGGGTCAGCCTCGCCCTTGTGGTTGCAGCCCTTAGCGATTGTCATCTCAAACATGTAGTCCTTGCATACATACGTTACTTTCTTATCCTCTGTAAATTTCACCCGAGGAGTCACAATCTTCCCGCAATTTGCGCATACAGGCGTCCATGGGCTCCAATCCTCCTTGAGCGGGTTCGTCCTGTTCTTGTTTTGTATCTCCCTTATCAGGCTAGAATGCTCAAGAAGCTTTTTGATAAAGTCATTAAAATTTCCCTGCAGGTACTCATCCTGCATTGAAAATCTTTCCATTTTCTCAAAAACAAAACTGTGCAGGACATTGAAGTATTCATCCGTATGGTGTTCGGCATACGATTTATGGCAGCCATCAGGATCCGGCAAGGCAGAAACTGAAATTCCAATATGCTTCTCATAGCTCTCAGGAACTCCTGCTGGAATCTTCCTCAAAGGATCCATGTCCTCTGCCACCCAAATGAACTTAGCATTGTGGCCAGCATCCACCAATGCGCGATAAGCAGACGCCCCCCTGACAGTGTCGCTAAGCCTGCCAATATGGAGGACCCCTGAAATTGAGGCGGATGTCTTTACAACAAATTCAGGAAACTTCGGAATTTTTTTATCAGAATAGCGAAATTTTTCCCTGGACCCAATCTTCCTTGCAAGCTGGTCTGCCCAAAACAAGTCAAATTCCTCATTGTGTTCGACTGGTCTTGCAGCAGGTTTAGATTCGCTGCTTTTTTGCTCTTTCATCTCAAGTTTGCTTTTATGCTGTTTTATAAATATTTTCACATTGAAAACTTTTTTGGAATTTCTGAAACCTAAGCAAGGAATACCA
The DNA here is from genome assembly GCA_964446445.1 of uncultured Methanosarcinales archaeon. Classification (GTDB taxonomy): domain Archaea; phylum Nanobdellota; class Nanobdellia; order Woesearchaeales; family UBA10216; genus UBA10216. The sequence continues at coordinate 939 of CAYUOQ010000066.1, read as the reverse complement.
TAAAAAAGATATTTAGAAAAGGCGGGCCCACAGGGATTTGAATTCCAGCGGTATCAGCCAGATTTGGCTGCTACCAGCCCTGGACCTGAAGGTAACCCATCCAGCATCCCTGCCAGTTAAGAGCCTTCCGCTCTACCAGGCTAAGCTATGGGCCCGTTGATAAGGTGCGACAAGGAATTTGTTTAAAAAGATTGCTGTGCTGAGAGATTACGACATGGCCGGGAGCCTCAGTTTTTGCTTTTGAACCCGAATGACTGTGGAGGTCTAGGCGAGGACCAATTCGCATTTTTCCCAAATTGTTCTGAGTGGTTTGGGCTTTTCTTTTGATAAACTTGTTAAATATATGATTCTGCATTGAATTCATGGAAGTGGAGATACAGCTGTTTGAGGAAAAAGATGCTGATGAATTGAGCAAAATGATTTACAAGGCAATAGCTGAATTGGAAAAACTAAACCCCGAACTTGATTATTCGCTTATTAGGGAAGAAGATAAGCCAGCAGAATTGATTAAGGCAAGCAAAGAAGGAAGAATGTGGGTAGCAATAACCGATGGCAAACTTGCTGGCACTCTTTCCCTTACCGGAAACAGGTTGAGGAGATTTTTTGTCCATCCAGCATATCAGCGAAGAGGCATAGGAGGAAGTTTGGTTAAAAATCTCATCCGGCATGCAAAAGAAGCAAATATTAGGGAACTGTATGTTGGCGCAATCCTGAGCGCTGTTTCTGTTTATAAGAAGCTGGGCTTCAGGGAAGGCGAGGTTTTTTTCAATCCTGAGATAAATCAAAAAGAGATGAAAATGAAGCTGATTTTATATGTTACTGAGAAGCTATAGTATCATCCACAATCTTCCTGTACTCTGAATCCATCTGCTTGAGCCTTGCCTCATCCCTGGCTTCGATGACAATGCAGACTTCAGGAAGGTTGTTGCTTTTCCTGAG
>CAYUOQ010000065.1:5023-6042 GCA_964446445.1 uncultured Methanosarcinales archaeon | reverse complement strand
TGGTGAATCTGCTAATAGTAAATTCATAATTAAAAGTTCCGCTATTAAATGAATTCACTATAGCTAAGTCAGAACCTCACAGCCGTCCTTTGTAACGAGAATTGTCTTCTCAGCCTGGCTGACAAGGCCGCGGGCATCCTCAATCAAGGGTGCAAAGCTCTGGATGATTCCATTTTGCTCCAAAGAGCGCAAAGCAATTGCAACCCTAATTGCAGGAAAATCCTTCAGCAGCCAGCGCTTTGCAAAAGGCACCATCCCGTAACTCCTGATTTTTTCAAGAACCTGCCTTGCCCGGGCATCCCTAACCGGCTTCTCAGCAACCTGCATGAAAACTTCAGGACTGGAAGACTCGTAAATAACGCCCTTCCCGGTAGTTGCAAAAGGCTCAATGGCAATGACTTCATTTTCAGAGAGCTTATGGCTGTCACCATTAGCAAAGTTTGGAATTGTCGGAGGCGTATGAATCTGATTTATGCCAAGACCATGTCCACTAAGGTTTCGAATTGGCGAGAAGCCCATCCCTGTAATCGCATCATGAATTGCGGCTCCAACCCTGCCAATTTCCACCCCTGCCTTTACAACCTTAATTGCATCTTCCAAGGCTTTTTCGGAAGCTTCAACAAGCCTTTCATTCCTGCCGCTGAGGTCAACTGTAACTGCATTATCCCCAAGAAAGCCGTCAACTGAAGCGCCAACATCAAGCTTGCAAACCTGGGCATCAAGGATTGTAGGGTCGTCTAACGGTGGACAGTAATGAGCGGCAACGTGGTCAAGAGATATTTGAGCTGGAAAAGAAGGCTTTGCGCCAAGCTCAATAATCTTTTCATCAACAGCATCACACACCTTAACCAAAGTAACGCCCTTCTTGATAAGCGACTTACCGTATTCAAGCGCCTGTGCTGAAATTGCACCTGCCTTTCTCCAGCCTTCAACTTCGTCCTCTTCAACTATCATGCCTTTTTGTTCCTCGGATTTATTTAAAAAATTGCTGGTAAATGAAAATGGAAAGTAAAAAAATG
>CAYUOQ010000065.1:0-5013 GCA_964446445.1 uncultured Methanosarcinales archaeon | reverse complement strand
TCATCCGGAGAGGCAAGCTTTGAATGCCAGAAAAACCAGTGACAATCAACATTATAGCTGCTGCAAAAACTGCAGCAGCTCTACATCCAAAAACTGTTGCAATAGTTTTAACTTTTGCGGATTTATCAGAAGAAAAATCCATAATTGCTGCAATCACATGAATGGATGCAGCGCCAAAAGAAGCAGCGTAAACTGAAAGAGGAATTGAAGATAACTCACCGCCAAAACTAAAGCCCATGGCGATTACAGACCATATCATGATACTGTTGCTAATGGAATCTAAAGGTGGCAATTCCTTAAGCCTTATAGGAGGTTCAGAATATGCCCAGGCGAAAAAGATTCCTATGGCTGTTGCCACAATGTTGGCAAAATTCATTGTAAATGCGGAAAAAAGCGCAAGAATGCCAGAAGCAGACAGGGCAGCTACATTCACAAATGCATGATGCCTCTTCTCAAGGGCCGGGCCATGCAGAAGTGAGCCTTTCCTAGAATTTATAGAGTCAGATTCAAAATCGTGAATATCATTGACACCATAAACTATCAAGGGGGCAAGAAGAGTTACCAGCAACAAGTTAGTGATAGCTTTTGCAGTTATATCTGCATCTGAAATCACAAGGCCTAATGTGAACAGAAGGGCTATAGGCACCCAAGATATAGGCCTGCTAACCCTAACAAGCAGCTTGAAGTTGTCAAATGCTTTTCCAAAAAAATCCGGCATTGAAAGAACGCCTGAATTGAAGTTTTAAAATGTTGTTGAAGCTTCTCACTATTAAGCAAAACCATTCTCTTTCAGCAATCGATAAGCGTTATTCACCTTCTTAGCAGCCTCACGAGCACCTGGCGCATTATTCCTGTCAGGATGAGACCTGAATATAGCCTGTTTCCACGCAGTCTTTAGTTGTTCAGGGCTATACTTCTTTCCCGGCTCCAAGCCGAGGTCTGTGACTGCTGAATCATAGGCGAAATTAGTAGGCTGACGATTAGATGGCTGCTGACCAAAATCCTCGCCGACATAATGCACATCAGCAGGGAATAATCTTCCAAATATTCTCCAGTAGCGATCTTGATCTTTGTGCCTCAGTTTATCATTAAGCCCATCGCGCGATACATATACATGCACATCTTCGCTGGGATCTTTCCCCTTTTTTGGGCATAAAATTACATGCTCAACAACAAGTTCCGGAACTTCACTTATGGAACCGCCATGGTAAAGGTAAGTGCTGAAGAAACTTGTCGCAGCATCCAGAGCTTTCCCAAGAGCTTCTCCTGGTTTTTCTCCTGAAAGGCGTGCAGCCTCGAGCGCAATTTGAGCAGCATGAAAGGAGTAGCGAAGGCTTAGCCTTTTGGCTGGCAGACCGCTTTTGTCTTCCTTTTGTCTATGGCCTACGCTTTGTAACTCTTCAGCAAGGTCAAGCAAAGCCTCAGGCTGCTTGGTAGCTTGCAGGTAAACAAAAACAAATGCATCAACAGCATTTGCATCAGTCAAGTTTGCAGACAAAAACTCTCCGGTAACCTCGCCATAAAGCCCCCTATGAGGGGTTCCATCGGCATTTGTAAACTCCTTTAGCAGAAGCTTGGCCAGGGACAGGCTTTTCGGATCAGTTCTCATTGCAGAACGAGCATATTCATTTCTGCCAGAGTTAGTTGCCAAGGTAATTAAAGTTGTTAAGTCCTTGCCATGATAATGATTGAAACCGTATTTAGCATCAAAAGCCAAAATGCTCCCCGCTTCAACAGAGCCGCAGTGCATAAGCCGCTCAACAAGTGCGTCAAGCTTAGCCTCCCTTATAGGCACCTCTTCCAAGCCCTGTGGAGTGAACAAAGCGTGTTCAACCTCATAGTAAACGCCATATCCCTCCCTATTGTGATTTACTAATGCCGCACCCCAGCGACGCAATAAATCCTCTCGACCTTTAAGAATTTCCTTCAAACTTCTGGAAAGAAAGTCGTTTGTAGCAAAACTCCATTGCTTGTTAGTAACAAAATGCTCATAAATCCCAAGAAGCGTTTCAACATCAGAACCTGTATAATACTCTAATCCTTGGACCTGGCCAATTCTTCCATCATGGACAGCATCCTCAATAGCGCGGTCATCAATTTGCCTTCGCCTTTCATAACGCTTCTGCTTTTTCTCTTTCCTTCGGTTGTTCAGAGCTTGCCTTATTGTAGAAGGCAAAAGCATGTCAAGTGTCATAAGGAGTCAATCCTGCGCCAGCCTTATATAAATCTTTCTATTTTTGTCACTTAGAAGTAACTACTTTAAGCCTTTTTGGCTGTCATCTCAGTGTAACCGCATCGGCCGCAGCTGACCCTATCCTTGTGCTTTGAAAGGAACACACCAGGCCCACATTTTGGGCACGTTGACGTCTTTCGCGACAATGCACCAGACTTTGTCTCGTATATCTTCCAGACTTGGCTGGGTTTTCGCGCCTTTTTAGCTTTCTTTGCCATTCAAATCACTTATTTTGAAGCAGGCTGTGCTGCTGCCTTCTTGACCCTTGGGCTGTTCCTTGTTATTATTACCTTTGATGCAAATGAATCTAAAGCAGCCTTATTCTTGTAGATGTGAGCCTCAAGAGATGACTTCCTTGCGCCAAAGACCGGATGAAGCTTTTGGATAACAACAAGTAACTCATCAAGCTTCAAGCTTGAGGCAATGTGCTTTTTCAGCTCGGCAAAGCTGGGAGGGGCTTGGTCGTATGATACGAAGCCAGTCATTACAGTCCTCAAAGTCAGAGGCTGCTCGTCCTTGCCTGAAATCTCAACATTAAAAACCATCTTCAAATCACCTGATCTTCAAGGCGTAATCGCCATCCTTTGCGATGCCTACCTTCCTTGCGATGAACGATTTTTCAACTTCCAGAATACTAATCCTGCCTTGCCATGAGGTTGCAAAGTCTGAATTGTGGCAGATGGAGCAATTTCCCTCTTCCACAAAAATCTTGCATTGCTTACAAACACGCTTCATTTTACTTCTTCTCCTTCCTGGCTGGCTTTTCCTTTACTGCCTTTTCAGCCTTTTCAGGGGCTTCCTTGGGTGCTCCCTTGCCAGCATCCTCTTCAATCCACTCAAGCTTGCCTAGGCCGGGCTGCCTCATTGTAAGCCCGATTTTTGGGTTTGCAAGATCCTTGAAGCTGACTGCGATAATCCTTGCCTTGCACTTGTCACCAACCTTAAGGGAGCGTTTGCTTTCCTTCCCCAACAATACCTTGTCCCCGCCAAAACTGACAAAGTCGTCCATGGCCTGGCTTATGTGTATCATGCCATCAACAAGTCCAATGTTGATGAAGGCGCCAAAGTCTGCAATGTCCTTAATCCTGCCATATACGACCTCCTGCAGCTCAGGTTTGAATGTCAAAAGTTCAAAATCACAATCATAATAAGCAGCGCCATCGCCCGGAATTATAACACCTTCCCTGTGCTCCTTGAGGCTTGAAACGCCAAGGACAATGCCAAGATCCTTTGAAATGTAACCCTCGTAGCTTTTCTTAATCATTGAAGTAATGGCTTCCTCAGCCTTAAGGCCAAAAAAGTTGGGAGTGACCCGGATATGATCCCTTACGTGAACCCTGTAAAACATCAAAACACCTCAATCCAAAACAACATACTTCTTCTGCCTAAGAACGGCAACAATTACACCCTTCTCCTTAAGCATCAATCTAAGCTCCTTATCCTGAGTAGCAACAACAAGGTTGCCCCCCAAGCTGGAAGCCAAATCCAGAATGGCTTTATCGGCGCTTTTAAAAACTTTTCTGTCCCCAATAAGGGAGCTCGACGCTCCCTTATCAACCCCTGAGCTCGACGCTCCCTTATCAACAATTGGAATCTTCTCGTTCTTTAAAAGCTGCAAGCCAAGTAAATTCGCTTTCCTGTCCCTAGCCGAAGCAGTGTTATCAAGCACTTAATGCTCCAGCTCGTTCACATTTGACTGCATCACACCAAACTTGAAAGGGAAGTCGCAGGCCTTTTTCAGCTCCTCAAAAATATCGACTCCAAACTGGCCTGGGATAAGAAGAAAATTAGTATCAATTACTACCTGCCTCATGCAGCACCCAACAACTGGCAAATATTTAAGCCTTCCTAAGCCTCAAGGAATCTTGCCAGCTTTTGGTCATGGGAAATCTCTTCCTCGATTGCAGTCTTTACTTCATTCTGCTGAAGGAGGACATTGAGGAACCTTGTTGCCGTCCTTTTTGTTAAAATTGACTCAAGGGCAGCCGCAAGCCGCTCAGGCTGCTTCAAGGTTGAAGACTTGAGGATGTTTACGATCAGCTGCTCGTTTTCCTTCCTGCTGAAAAGCCTTAAGGCAGCATCCTGCAGAAGCAGTTCCTTTAAAAGCCGTTCCTTGTTTACCTGTGTCAAGGGCTTGTTTGAATCTTCCCTGGAAACGAGGGCGGTTATCGTTGCGGGATTTCCCATCAGGACAAACTTTACAAGCTGCAATGCCCTTATGATCGGGCTGCGATAGTTCTGCCTGTCAAGCTGGCTTATGACATCTTTCAGCACATCCTGGAATCTTATAACTGAAACCCCTGGAAGCGAAACATTTGAGGTTGTCACCAGAAACTTCTCATACCTCCCTTCACGGCCAAGGCAGCTTACGATTGTGCGCAAAACAGCCGAGACAACATTTTCGTCATTGAATTTCTTCAGGAGCTCAGCCTTTTCCCTGTCGTTTAAAATAGATGTTACTGAGGATACCGAGCAGTGAATCTCAACATGGCGAATTACAGGCTCTGCACCCTGCTTCAATGCAACAAGGTCAATAACCCTGTTGTTCGCGTTAATGTCTGAAATGGTCAGAAAACCCTGCCTATTAAGCCACAAGTTAACAATATCCTTTTCAGGACTCATAAAAACCAACCCCTGCTGAATGACGAGAGAGGCTGGTTAATAAATTTTGTCACTCAACTGATGATTTATGCCAGAATCCTGTTATTTTCGCTTAGTGTGCGGCAAACTTTTCCAGCTTTTTCGCAAATTTTCCGGCTTTTAAGGGGCAAAGCTTAAGA
>CAYUOQ010000064.1:0-6170 GCA_964446445.1 uncultured Methanosarcinales archaeon | reverse complement strand
GTCCAGGGCTTTAGGCAGGCTGTCAAAGAAGCGGCAATGATTGCCCCTGGAAGTATTATTGTTTGGCTTTGTATTTTCAGCCCGGAAATTCCCAGATAATAGCTTAGGATGCTTGTTACCGCAATTGCAATGACTGTCCCTGCTGCCACCCTCTCAATGAACGTGAAACTGTTCCTCCAGTAGAATGTCATTGCGTACCCTGGCAGGACATACAGCCAGGATAGTGCAAGGGTAGTTGATAGTATGGTTCCCAAGCCTTCAGCATAATATGCGATCTTCATTATTGCTAGCGCTGCAGCAAGCGTCATCAACAAATTCTTAAGTTCCTTTACCAGTTCATCTTGCAAGGCACTCGCCTCCCTTGTTGTTGTTCTTAAGTATTGCAAGGTATTCATTCTGGTAGGCTGCTGTTATGTTGTTTGCAAGCAGCAGTTTTGTGATGTAAATGTTTAGTTGTGCAAAGCCCTGTTCCTGCTCAGGGAATGCGAAGTCAACAAGGTAGTAGTCGGCAGAGCATATGTCGAATTTCCCGTTGGTTGCGGTGTCAGATGTGTGCCGCTCAAAGCTTAAAAGGCCTTTCCGGTATGGCAATCCTGCGCCGCTGTCCGTTGCTATTGATGCCTGCCATGTCCTGCCAACCTGTCCGGTCCCGTTGTTTGCTGCTGCCTGGTTCAGCATGTTTGCCTCTTCTTGCCTTTCAACAAAATAATTGACGTGTTCATCGTTATATAATATGGACGTTTGGCTATAGGTGGGGCTGTACATTACCCATACCTTTGCATCCTCTGGTGCGTTTTCTGCAATCCATCTGAGTGCTTCCCAATGCTGCTTTGGCATTTGAACTGGAGATGGCTCTTTGTAGTAAGCTGTTACGACAAATGCTCCGAGCAGGACTGTTATGACCGCGACTGCCGTAAATGAACTTCCTTTCTTGCCAATTAACCTTGCTGCCGGCTTTATTGCCTGATATAATCCAAACCCGGCCAATGGCGCGAGGCTTATTGGCCAGAATAGCCTTGTTTGGAAGCTTCTTAGGCCAAAGCCGAGGTATGTTCCAAATCCTGCAAGAAGCATCCATGCGCTGAATATTGCAGGGAAGAGTTTTGGCTCGTTTATCAGTCTTGCAAGTTCTTTCCTCTTTTGCACAGCAAGCAGGATTGTAAATATAATGCCTGCAATAATTGCAACGGTGAAGAGCCCAAATGTCTGCCATAGGTGGACTGTTGCTGCGGGAAAGCTGGCGCTTTCTGTTTCAACCCTGATGCCTCTGTATGGCTGCATTTTCAGCCAGATGCCAATGAATATTGGCCAGAAGTAAAGGGTTGCTGCCGTTGAAATGCCCAATACAGCTATCACTCCCTTGTTTTCCTTTAGCGCCATTTTTATTCCATTTAGCCTGTGCTTGCTGACTCTTGCTGCAGCCGCCAGGCTGAAATAGGCTGTCAGGAAGATAAACAAGAATAGTGTCTCTGATGTGTGCGTCATGATTGAGCCTGAAAGCGCTGCAGCAGAAAGAAGGAATCCTTTTTTCAGGCTTAGCTTTGTGATTGCCCACGCTGTTGTTATTAGGAAAAGGCTTGACAGCCCGAAGGGCATTTGCCCAAATGTGACTATTCCGAGGAACGGGGCTCCTGTTGTTATGAACAGTGTTAGGGGCAGTGAAAGCAGTGCGATTGCTTTTCCCATGCTGCGGGCAAGGTAGTAAGTAATCAGTGCTGCGAGCGAAAGCGCAATGCCCATCAATAGCTGTAGCGAGTCATGGACTGGCAGCCGGCTTATCCTTGCAGTCAGGACAGTTGCGTGGGGAAGAACTGGCGGGTAGAAGCCGACAACGTCCTTTAGGCCCATCATCATGTACGGCGCTTCTTTCCTGTATTGGCCCATGTCGTAGATTGCCTGCGCCCTGGTCTGGTGTTGGTATGAGTCGCTTGCAGCATAGCCTGTGGGTATTTCATGCCTGAGCTTGTGACCTGCTGCTGTTCCAGGCCCCAGAAACAGTATTGCTGTGAAGAAGGCGATTACTATTGCAGCTTCAATGAGGTTTTCCCTTTCCATGAAGAGGAATGCGCTTCAATTGGCTGTTATAAAGTTTGCGGGGATTCAGTCCTTATTTCTTTAGTTCCTTTATTACGGTTTCTGCAAATTCCTTTGTGTTGCCTGGCTCAACGAGGGTCCCTTTTTTCAAAACCTCTTGGTGTGAGCCGATTCTGAATGCCACTGCTGGCTTTCCGCAGGCATTGGCGTCGCATAAAGGTATATTGAAGCCCTCCCACATGCTTGCAGTTACGTAAACATCGCATATTGCATAGTATGCGGGAAGTTTTTCATCAGGTACAAAGTCTGTAAAAACTACCCCTCCGATCTCTGAAGCCTTTTTCTTAAGCTCCTGCGCGTATTTTGGAAACGTCTGCTTTCCAACAAGAATCAGGGTTGCTTCGGGAAATGTCTGTTTTACGGCCTGGAAAGCTTCAAGCAGCAGATGAATGCCTTTGTGTGGCGATAGCCTCCCAACGTAAAGCAGGATGGGCTTCTTCGGCTTGTGCTTTTCAACGATTGCTTCAATGTCTTTCTTGTATATGCTTGATACTCTGTTGTTGAACCTTGTATGATCTATCCTGACATACTTGACCTCGCTCTGTATGCCTGTTTGTTTTTTCAGCTCACTGCTCAGGAACTTGCTTATTGAAATCGCATTGTCAGCATTTTTTATTGTCAGCTTTGTAAGAAATGAAAATAGCATCATATACAGCTTTTCGGGCAGGCTCTCGAATAGCTGTGAGTATGCAACTCCAACATCATAGTAAGTGTACTTTAGTTTTTTTTGCTTCATCTTTGCAATCAGGGATGGGAGCGTCATTGGGTAGAGGAAGCTTATTGCCCAATCGTACCCCCTGGCCATCTTTGCTATTTTCAGCGCTTTTGGAATGTCAAGGAAGAATAAGAGGCGGTAGAGCCTTTCAAGCATTGGCATTTTTGGCATTCCCAGGACTTCAACGTTTATTCCTTTTTTCTGCAGGAGCATCTCCTCGAAGTCAGTCCTGAAGGTGATTACGGTAACATCATCCCCCTTTGCTGTAAGCTCTTCAGCCTCGTTCATTACAACCCTGTCCGGACCTGAGAATTTTGAGAACGTTGGTGTCAGAATGGCTACTTTCATTTGCCTCGCCTTTTTAACTGGCTGCCTAAGATTTTCAACAGGCTATATAAAAGCATTGTGAATTTGAAAAAAGGAAGTTGTTCCTCTATTTTATGGACAGTCTCCAAGTGTTTGATGAGTTGCTGCTGAAGAAAATAGCGCGTTAACTTTTCTTTTTCCTGTCGGAGTTTGCCCTGAACATCCTCGTTTCCCTCTTTATGTCTATGATGTCAAACAGCTTTATCTTTGGAACTAATGGCAGGAGCATTAAGACGAAAATCATGGCCAGGACATACCTGGCAAAGAAGTCTGACTGCATGGGGTAAAGGTTTAAGAGGTAAGTGGCCAGTATAACCAGTAATAGCAGCAAAAGGCCGAAGTAAAGTGCAATTGCTAGCTTGTTCCCTCTTTTTTGTGCCATTGCTTTCATTCAGCACGGTATGTCTTTTTAAAACTTTTTGCTTGCTGTCGCTGTCGCTTGTCAGAAGTTGCACTTTGAATCCGAAAGCAGGGGAAGACCCGGCGTATGTTTTATTGCAGGGCCCTTCAGGGAGACCAAGGTTCCTGATTGTGCCTTCAATTGTGAGAATTCAGCAGAATTCTGAAGGCGGACCAGACCTTTATATTTCTTCAATAGGGACTTATGCGTTGCGCCCGCCCTTTTTTAAGGCGCCGTACAGGGAAAGATAGCTGTTAACGTTGTCTTCAATTGCGAACCTTTTTAGTTTTGTCCTGTGGTAACGTCTATGGTATGCGCTTTCAACGGCTTTTGCTATCTCTCTGCTGTTTCGCGGCTCAACAAGAATGTGCTTCCCGCTCACCACTTCAGGCAGTGATGTGGTGTTTGTTGCGATTACCGCTTTTCCCATTGCTGCAGCCTCTGCCGCATTATAGCCAAAGCCGCTTATTGATGGTATTATGACGCAGTCAGCAGCCTTTATGTAATTTGGCAGTTCTGAATGGCTCATTGGCGGTATGTTTATTATGCTTCCACCCAGTCCAAGCTGTCTTATCGTTTTCTGTATTTTTGCGTATTTGCCGCCATACTGCCTGTCCCTGCTCAGTATAAGCATCATTTTTGCTTTTGGCACGCTTTTTGTGATGTCCTTCATTGCTTCAATGGCATATTCTATTCCCTTGCTTGGCCCAGGCCTTCCATATACAAGCAGGACATAATTATCCTTCAGCATGAACTTTTTCTTTATTTTTTCACCATCATATTTCCTTGCATCAAAGTGGGAATAATCAACTCCGTTGTAGATAACGCTGACTTTGCTCTCTTTCTTGCCTATTTTCAAGAGCTGGTTTTTCGTGGATTTGGAAACAGCTACATATCTGTCAATCCCGGGAAGCGAGTATATTGCCCTTTCAAATAGTTCATGGATGATTGACCTTATTCTTCCAAAATCAGTGTATTCTTTCCATTTGCCAACCCAGACTTCGTGGATGGTTGCAACCAGTGGCTTCCCTTTAACCTTTGCGGCAAGCCATGCCGGGAAGATGCCGTTGAATGTTGTTGTGTGTATGATGTCAGCTTTTCCAGATTCTTTAATTGCAGCGGGGATTGAAAGAAAGCTGTATAGGTATCTGCTTCCAAGGCAGCTTATCCTTTTGATTTTTACTCCGTTTATTGTTTCTGATGCTGCAGCGCCTTTCAGCCTGTGCGTTATTATTGTTGCAGAGTGCCCTTTTTTTACCAGTCCTTCTGAAAGGTTCCTGAAAACCACTTCCACTCCGCCAATGTGGGGAAGGTAGTTTTCTATGACGAAAAGTATGTTCATCCGGTAACCGGCTTAATTCGGACTTTATTTATCTTTCTGAACTCAGGACTTGAGAAATTCAACTTCCTTCTTTCTCTGCTCAATGTCTATTGGCGTTTCCAGGCAGACTGGCTTTTTTGCCTTTCTCAGAACTTCTCTGACAAAGTTTCTGTCTAGGTCGCCTTCAAATATGCTTATGTGATGTCCTTTTGGCCCATATTCAAGAAGCTTGGCTCCGCTTAGGTGGAAGTAGTCAGGCTTTAGCTTGAGCAGGCTTGTTACCAGTTCCTTGTAGTCAATGCCAAGTTGGAATGCAGCAATGGCTGCATGTTCCAGGTCAAGGCAGAAGCCGGCATTTGTCGCTTCAAGCAGCCTTTTAATTTGCTCATAGCTGTATCCGAAATATCTTATTTTCTCTCCTTTATGTGTCTCGCTTACGATGCTGTTTTCCAATATCATTTTGCTGTAGTTTGCTTCTTTTGCAAGCCTTGCAACGGCCTTTACTGCCCCTGTTGTAGCTTCCTCGGTTGCCTTTCCTTTTATCCTGCCGGTATGCATTACCATCCAGCTGGAATTGAGTTTTTTTGCGGCTTTAAGCGTTAGCCTTACAAGCTTGAGCGTTTTTTCATACCTTAATGAAGGATAGAAGCCGAAATATTCGTGGGGCACATGAGTAGTGTATTCGTATTTTTTGCTTGCGAACTTAGATATGCTTTTCAAGTCTACTGGAAGGACTTCGACAAAATCGGCAAATCCCGACTGGTCGATGATTTCTTGCTTGTTGCTGCTCCAGAGTTTTATTCCTACTTTCATTTTTTCGGTTTAGGCGTACTTGGCTCCTTCACCCTTTCAAGTGCAATCTGCCTTACAAGGTCTTCAAGCCCCTTTTGGGTTTTCCTTACTACCCTGTAAGTGTAGTATGTTGCTGCTATGAGGAACATGAACCCGAGTATTATGAAGAGATCTAGTGTTCTTCCAAGTTTTAGGCTTGTTACGATTGGGCTCAGAATGTTTGGGAACAGTGACACTATGCTGAACAGTACCGCGAACCCAGCCCAGAAGGCCCATTCATTTATTGTGAACTCCTTTTTTTTCCACTGGAGGAAGCTCATGTAGAGGATGAATATGCCGAAGACCAGGCCAAAAACCTGTATTCCGAGGACTGCCATATTTTTCTTCGCCTTTTTTCTGCTTTAAATGTTTTTTGTATGCCCAAATTAATTATAGTAAATTCATTTAATAGCGGAACTTTTAATTATGAATTTACTATTAGC
>CAYUOQ010000063.1:0-6170 GCA_964446445.1 uncultured Methanosarcinales archaeon | reverse complement strand
ATGGACAACATCCTGATGGTATTCGTGAAGGGAAGGTTATTCGTGAGGCTTCAAAACACGTTTACACTGGTGCAGTTGCTAGGTTGATGCGAGATTTGGGTGTGCTTTCAATAGCGGACACTCCGAAAAATAATGAGCAGATTGCGTTGGGAGTTAAAAGAGGCGTGGATATTGATACCCTTCCAATAGATGGTTTTTGGGTGGGTTGGCATTATGCGCTTAATGACGCTGAGGCTATGGTGGAACTTGAACAAAGTGGTGAGCTTTCAACAAGAACTGCTTTAAGAGTTGCAGATATTATATTTAATGAGTTAAAAACTCCGGGCTATGAACTAAAAGTTCATGGTATTTTGGCAAATCGGGCAGGGTTAGCTCCGGAAGTGTTAAAATATTCAATTCAACGACTGTCTACAAGTGGCACAGTTAAAGACGTAATGCCTGGAGATTTAGACTATCTTTTTAATCCGTGAGATTCCTTGAGGCTTCACTATGTGTAAACGATTTTTTGTTAGAATGGGCACTGGTGTCGGCAACAAAACAACCAGAGATGAGCCAAGGCATGTTCCAAAATGGATGATGTATCCGTAGCTTAATGTAAAAGCATTTTTAGGATTTTTGCACCCAAAATTTTCTCTTGCGATACTTTTATATATTTGTGTTATAAATTGTGGGGTATGCATAAAAGAGGTGGTTTGTTAGTTTTGGCAGTAGCTGTTGCTGTGCTGTTATCCGTTTTACTTGATTCTTCTACTGTACTGGCACAGAATACCGGCGACCCTTGTTCATATATTAGCAGTCCTACTGTATGCAGTTATGGAACATATACCTGTAGCGGATGGGGTCCTTTTAGGAATTGCGACTGCGATGTAATAATAAGCGATCAAACGTGCAGTCCTCGTCTTGGCACCCAAGGCTGTTCCGGCGCTAAATATTATGGCAACACCTTTGATACTAACCAGAGAAACAATGAGGTAACATGCGAGTCCACAGGATGCAACTATAATGTATTCGTAGACTGCAGCACCCATAACGGCTGCAAAAGCGACAACACTTATAAGACTTATACGTGTAATGCAGCAGAACTTTCACTATGCTCTGTAGCAGGAACTTCTTGCAGAGACACATGCTGCCCTTCAGGACAGACCTGCCAGGGAACGCCAGCAACGTGCCAATCGCCTCCTCCTCCAAGATGTAATGATGATGATGGTGACAGTTACCCTACTAATCCTATTGAATGCGAATCTACACGCAGTCAGGACTGCAACGATAACCCCACCACTGGTGGAAGCGTGTGGCAGCTTCTGACCGGCTACGCTGACAATGACGGCGACGGATACGGTGCCGGCACTGCGGTTGATGTGTGTTCCGGCGCTGCGCTGCCTTCCGGCTATTCTGCTTCGGATACTGACTGCAACGACGCCCCTTCTGCTGGCGTCTCAATCCATCCCGGAGCTACAGAAGTTTGCAACGGCGTGGATGATGACTGTGACACCCTGGTTGATGAGGGTGTGAAAAACGTGTGCCTCTCGTGCGGCACAGTAACCAACTCCGCCAGTTGGGGAACGTCCTGCTCTGCCGGAACCGGCATATGCGAAGTCGATGGAAGTTACGTGTGCAACCTTGCCAAAACTGCTGTTATTTGCAATGCAGACGCAAACACGGACGCTGCCACAACAGAAACGTGCAACGGCGAAGATGACGACTGTGACGGCAGGGTTGATGAAGGATTAAACTGCTGCAACTGGAACGGACGTGCAGATTCCGGTGAGGAGTGCGACCTGGGCCCTGCTAAAGTTATCCTTGACGGCTTGGAAGGCCATCAAGCAACCGCGTACTGCCTCACGTATGGAAATTTCCAGTACATTGACTGCACATCCAGCTGCACCTCTCGCTCTTATACCTGCCCAAGATGCGGTGATGGCACTGTCCAAAGCCCTGAAGTGTGCGAGGTTGGACAGACTAACAACTTGCGATGTGCTGACGGGTCAACTGTAACGCAAACGTGCGGATCAACAGCTTCGCCAACCCCATGCCAGTGGGTTGGTTCCTGTCCTTCCGCGCCTGTTGCTGCATGCTCCGATGGCGTTCAGAATGGTGATGAAACCGGGAAGGATTGCGGTGGAAGCTGCCCTGCCCCTGACTGCCTGAAAACGCAAGGCGTTTGTGCCGGCTTGAAACAAAAATGCGGTGCGGCTGGCTGGACAATGTGCGTTAATTCAGACTACCTCACTCATAACAGCGCTTACGAAACTGCTGAGGCCACGTGCAATGACGGCTTGGATAATAACTGTAACGGCTATGCTGATTTTGTAGACTCCGGGTGCAGTGCACCACCTCCACAAACTTGCACTGATGGAACAGCTGTAAACACCTGCTCATCAACAAAGCCTGTTTATTGTTTGAGTAATCAACAGCTGACTAATAATTGTGCAACATGCGGCTGCCCAGCCTCAACGCCGCAATGTAATTCTGGCGGATATTGTGAGGCGCCTTCTACTCCTGATCCGTGTAACTGGATGGATCCTACTGAGACTACAGCCACCTGCTGCCTAAGAAGCGCCAGCGCCCAGTGGGTGCCAAGCGGCGAGGTTGCCAAGCCAGACCAGGTTGTTACTGCTACATGGGATTTAGGAAGCTTGCCATTTTCTAATTTTCCGAATTGCCGCGTATCACCTGTTATGGATCCTTCAACAGGTTATGTTTATCCTTGGACGATTAGTCCTTGTAATGCTGCTTGCGGCAGCGGAGCGTGCAAGCTGTTTTACTTCGCGAGCCAGAATCAGTGGGATTGTGGCCAAGCAAGTTTTAACATTGCCAAAGCCGGAACTTACAATATCTGGGTAAAAGCGCATGCAAGCACAAGTGGGACTAACGACCGAGCTGTAAAAATAAAATTTGACGTGGGGTCAAGCAGAGTTATTGAGTATGTGGCAGGCAGTAACCTAGATGGGCGTAAAACTGCCGGCGGCTCTACTTGGGAGAAGATAGGCCGAAAAACCTTAAACTCCGGATCCCATAGACTTTCAATAGTTGCAGCAGCGAGTTCACCAGCAGATGATCAGCAGTGGGCAATGCCTATCGGTATGATTTTAACAACAGATTCAACTCCCCAAACATCATGCCCAACACCTGCCCAGTTAAATCCTGTTCGGACAACTGCGAGCGCAACAGTTGTTGACAGCCAGTTTGACGATATTGAAGGTGAAAGAGTGGCTTCTGCCAGCAATCTTCTGGTTCCAGCCGGGAATTTTGTCTGCAAAGGAGATTTTCTGAACCCAGACTTCTTCGTAAGGACAAAAGACTGCGTTTCCGGAGCATGCCAAAGCAACCCATCAGACAAAGCCCTGTGCGACAAGCCAAGCGACTGCGTCTTCAACGGAAGGTGCTACAGCGACATAAGCCTCGTTGCCTCCAACTTCTTCAGCGGGAACGAAGCAGCAGCCCTTACATCAGTATGGAGCGCTGAAGTAAGCGCGGATGTTAACGGCAATGGCAGGCCTCTTGTCTGCGACCCAGGCCAGTGGATGAGTTCGCAGGGAACACTTGTAGGCAACATAACGGATGATTCTGAACTTCACATCCCCTTGGGAGGTGTATCCATCAGCGCTGTTGGCGCGTCAAACCCAGCTCTTACATATTCAACAACAACGCAAGCTGACGGCACTTACACAATAACAGATGTAACACCCGCCAATTATGACATCACGGCATCAAAGGCAGGCTATTCCAGCGATGAAAGAAGCAACTACCCTGTGCCAGCCATGGAAGTTACAGGGGTGAACTTCACACTCTTATCCGGAGCAACCTTAACCGGAATTGTCACAAACATTTCAGACCTGCCTGTCAAGAATGCAATCGTAAAGATAATTGGCACCGCACTAAGCGCTGTTACTGACGATGCTGGAGCTTATACTATCCTGAATGTTCCAGCTGGAACATACGACCTTGCAGCATCAAAGCCAAGCGATGGGTACGCAGACAAGACTGTTTTCAAGCATACTATTTCAGGAACGGACACTGTCAACTTCCAACTATTAAGGACTTTGGGAAACTGTAAGGACGACTGCACCACAACAACCTCAAACAGTTGCGAAGCAAGCTGCAACGGAAAAGGCAAGTGCTGGTTCTACAGCGATGAAACAATGGAAGCCTGCGATGGAACTTTCGGCCTCACCCAGCTAATAGGAGGAAAGGCCGTAAACTGCTGCACAGGCAATCCTTACGCGCAGATTAAAGCCGACGTAACCGTAAAAGCCAGACAGGTTGCAAAGTCAGAGGAACTTGTAATGTACTCCGGGAAACTTTTGAAAATGGTCACGCTGCTATTCATACCTGAATAAAACAGCCAGGTATGAAACTGAATGATACCAAAAAACTGCACATTCTGCGGCCTGTGCTGCACGTTAAGGGTCAGGCTAAGCTTCAGAGACATCAGCCTGATTGAGAAAACAGGAAAGAAAAAGGAAGAGTTTGTCGTCGCGGATAATGACGGGAAGCTTTTGCTTAAGAAAGAAAATGGACACTGCATCTTCTTCAGCAGCAAACGGGGCATTGGGATGTGCGGCATCTACGAGGAAAGGCCTGGAAATTGCAGGGCATTTCCGGGAAAGGATTTGTGTGACCTGGCAGAGAACCCAATTTACGCTCATTTAAGCAACAATGAAGATAATGAAAGCGCAAGGGCCTTGATAAAAAAGGCGCCGACAGGGGCAACAGCAGAGGACAGCATCCGGAAGGCTCAGCTTGAAGCCAGAGAGGTTTTAGGTTCAAGGCGCAAATAGTCGCAATATTTCCTGACAGGACAAATAAGGCACCTTGGAATCCCTGGAAGGCACACCTGCTGCCCGTGCCTGACCAAAAGCTCGTTAACTTCAAGCCACCTGCTTTTAGGAAGAAGCCTTTTCAAAGCCTCTTCCACCTTCAATTCATTTTTTGCATTCACGATGCCAAGCCTGTTTGAAACCCGGAAAACATGCGTATCCACGGCAATTGCAGGCTTTTTAAAGGCATAAATCAGGACGCAAGATGCTGTTTTCCTTCCCACGCCGGGAAGTTCCAGAAGCTGGCCAAAATCATCCGGAACCTTTCCTGCATGCCTTTGCAGCAACAGCTGAGAAATCCTTTTCACCCTCCTGGCTTTCTGCCTGTAAAGGCCGATGAATCTTATGCACCGCTCTATATCACCGACAGCAGCAGCCCCAAGGCTTCGAATGGTAGGGAAACGCTTGAACAGAATATTGGCTGCCTTGTAAGTCTGAGAATCCCTGTTCCTTGCGGAAAGCACGGTGAAAATCAGAACAAAAAAAGGATTTTCATTTTTATGAAGGCTTCGACCGTACTTCCTCCCGAGAATGGAAAATATCTTCAAAGCCCTTTTTGCATTATCCACCCCGAACACCCTTTCCAATTATCCGGTGCCACCTGGCTGCAAGCCTTGAGGCGACGAGCAATGCAATTCCTGAAGCTATTATTCCAGTGAACAATTCGGATGCCATTTTCCCGAAAAAAGACTCTGTAAAAAGGTTAACAAGGGCGTAGCTTGAAGGAAATTGCCAGCCAGAAGCTCCAAAAAGGAGCTTGTGGAACGTATCGAACAACGGGGAAAAATCAGACATCAGCAGGAATGCTGAAACCGAGAAAAGCAAAAGAAAAATTCCAGAAGCGATGAGAGACCTGCCAACCAGCATGTGAAAATTTCTCCTTTTCCCTGAAACAGCAAAAAGAGCCAATAGCAAGAGCAATGCAAGGGCAAGAAGAAGGTACAAGGAAAAATAACAAATGCCGATTCTCCTGCGCACATCTTTCAGATGAGAAACCTCTTCAGGCCTGAAAACTGCAGCTGAGGAAAGAAAAGGAGCCCCTTTCACATAGGAAAGAACGTCATGCATGATTTCCCCAGATGCTGAAAGTGAAATGGGAGGGTTGGCTGATGCAGGAGTTGCAAAAAAGGATGCAACCCCAACCAGGTAATCGTCAGACGAAAGCAAGGCTGCAACATTTCCAAGAAGGACAATGAAAAAAATGGCAAGGCTTAGGAGGCCAACCAATGCTATCTCAAGCTTTTGCATAAATGGCAACAATAAAACGGCAATATTAAATGGTTTCGTCCCGCTTGGCAAAAACAATTAAAAGAAAGGCCGAGAGAAACAAAGAAATACAAGCCAAGGGAC
>CAYUOQ010000062.1:0-6214 GCA_964446445.1 uncultured Methanosarcinales archaeon | reverse complement strand
CAAGCGTAAGATACAATACAGGCAGCGGATTTGGCAGCCCTGTGGCGCTGCCAAGTTCATTGTCAAGCGGCTTCGTTGATGGTTCGGGAAATGACAACGCCGTAAGGTTCATGGACATAAACGGCGACACGAGAATAGATGTGGTGCAGGCGCTTTATTCTGAAAGAGAAGGCGTAACTTACCATGCGCTATTAAGCGATGGCAAACAGTGGAAGGAAATTCCATTTAACCTTCCGGCAGGAATGAGTTTTGCAGTAAAAACATCAAGCCCGTGCACGCCAGACTACGCCGACGGCTATCAGTGTTCTGGAACGGTTAGTTGTGACAATTTCAAGTGCACAAGAACATGCATCAGGGTGTCCTGCGGCAATTCCGGCACGGTTGTTTATTCTCACACTGGAAACCCTGAATGGAATGATAATGAATATGATGAAGAAGATACAAGCCCATCATTTACTCCGCAGCCAAACAAGTGCTACGAGTTTGATTACGCAGGTTCTCCAAGGGATGTAAGCGGCGATGATTCTGACTGCTATGACCTGTACACTGATGATGATTACAAGAAAGGCGACTACGACAAGGATTGCGATGGCAGGGATTTGGACGCGTACGCCGGAGTAGGGTTTGAAGGCAAGAACAGTGGCAGCTGGCTTTCCACAATACCCTCAGGTTATGATTATGGCTTTATACAAGATGTTGACAACGATTATTGGAACAATAGGTTCATGGCAAAATATGAGTCTGATACCGTGCCTGACCAATCCGGGAGCAACGCGGGCGACTGGGACGGCCTTGAATCAACACTATGCGACGAGGCTGGGCAGCATAAGGCCTACTGTGCGCCTGATCAGTATGGATGCCAAAGTTGGGGCAGGGACAGGTGCGGCTACGGCTGTGCGGGAGAAAGTACTAGGGCATTTGTAGTGATGGGCATATACCAGGACATAAACGGAAATATCTGGGATGCCTTGGATGATAACTCGCCTGAGTGTGATGACATGGTTTATGACAACGACTACTTTGGCGGTGGCACTTACAAGGTTACAGAATATCCAACAAACATTGAATACACTTACCCTGAATGTAACAGGCAGCAGTACACGAAGGATGCTGGCTTGCGCCTTGTCGATGTTAATGGTGACGGGAAGACAGACCTTATTTTGGGAACTACAGCAAGCAGGAAAACTTGGCTTAATAACGGCAGGGAGTTCAAAGAAACCAGCCTGTGGGCGCTGCCTGCTGAAGCAGCATTTATTGACTCATCAGGAAGCGATCAGGGCGTCAGGATGGCAGATGTTAATGGCGATGGGCTGGTGGACGTGCTCAATGGAAAGGACAGCATTTTAATGATTTGGCTTAACACAGGAAGGGACTTCGTCAAAGATGACCTGTGGAAAATTCCGGCAGAGGCAGTTTTTACCAGAGGTGAAAGCCAGGGCGTGCAGCTTGTTGACATCAACCTTGACGGCATGATTGACATCGTAAAGGCGAAGGATGGATCTGCAGGGGTATGGCTTAACACCGGAAAAGGATGGGAAAAGAAGCCCTGGACAACACCCGCTTTCACGTTTGATGACTTCAGCCACGAGCTTGTTGACATAAATGGGGACAGCGCTCCGGACGTTGTGAAGGCAACCTCTTCAGAGCAAAAAACGTTGACAGGCACTAATGGAAAGGCAGGTCTCTTGAGATCTGTGAAGAACAGCCTTGGGGGTGTTGTAACGCTTAATTATCAGCAGATAAGCGGATTTGATAACACAGGCACTGATGACATTTCAGACCTTGGCTTTAGCGGGTATGTTGTTTCATCAGCAGAATACACTAATGGCATGGGCTTAAAATCAAGGTACTCTTATGACTATGCTGACGGCTTTTTCGACCAGGTTGAAAGAGAATTCAGAGGGTTTGCAAAAGTCACCACAGCAATGCCTGATGAGACGCGGCTGGTCCAAACATTCCACCAGGGCAGCGCCCTGAAAGGATTGGTTAACAGCTCACAAGTATATGACGGCGCGGGCAGGCTGTTTGAGCAAGTAAGTCACGGCTACTCTGCCATCCAAGGGAGATTCGGTGAATTCATTGTGCGGCTTTCTGAAACCAACGTGAGCACGTATGATGGAACGGAATCACAGCCACTTCTGGTAAGGACATTGTTTGAATACGATCAGTATGGCAATCCTGCAAAGATATCATACCTTGGCAGAACAGACAACGCCAATGATGACAAAACTGTAGCGATGCAGTACCTTTATAACACTTCAGCTTGGATTATTGACAAGCCGTCCTCAGTTACGCTTTATTCAAGTGACGGCATGACAAAAGCCAAAGAGACAAAATACGGTTATGATGGCGCGGCATATGGGGCGCCGCCATCCAAAGGCCTCCTGACAAGGGAGGAGTTTGTAAACAAGGGCGGGATAAATTCCGTCAATGGCTACGAGTATGATTCAAAGGGAAACCTGGCAAAGGAGACGGACCCCAACGGGCACCAAACTCAATATGGCTATGATGCAACCGGCGTATTC
The DNA here is from genome assembly GCA_964446445.1 of uncultured Methanosarcinales archaeon. GTDB lineage: Archaea > Nanobdellota > Nanobdellia > Woesearchaeales > UBA10216 > UBA10216. Next base: position 3,689 of record CAYUOQ010000062.1, on the reverse strand, counting down.
ATTACAAAAATCACAAATGCGCTTGGCCACACGGCAACCATAGATTATGACTCCGGCACTGGGAACATTAAGCAAGAATCAGACACAAATGGAATAAAGACAATAAACAACTATGATGTATTTGGAAGGCAGACAAGCAAAGTCAGGCCTTACGACAACAGTGATTACCCAACAACTGTGATAGAATACGATACAGATGGGAAACCCCCTGAAAGCATACTGGTAAAACAAAGGGAAACCCCTCTCAACGGCAAAACATACGATGTATGGTATTACTATGACGGATTTGGGCGCATAATCCAGGTAAAGTCAGAAGCTGAAGATGAGAAACAGGTAAGGGTGAACGTGGAATATGATGGCAATGGCAGGGTTAAACACCAGACAAATCCGCACTTCGTGCCATCAAGCGACACTTATGACGCATCAGGCGCCGATGTTCCAGGGATGGCTTACTCTTATGACGCACTAGGCAGGGTTGTTGAAACCACAAACCCCGATGGAAGCTCACGAAAAATATGGTATGATAGAGATTTGATTGCAGCTTACGATGAGAACGGCAACAGGTATGACTACCTGACTAATGGTTTTGGCAACATAGTGGAAGTAAGGGAGCACAATAATGCAGACCAGTATGTTACAAAGTATTCATACGACTCGGAAGGCCGCGTTGTGAAAATAACGGATGCTGAAGGCAACATAATACGATACCAGTATGACTCCCTTGGCAGAAAAATAGGGCTAGACGACCCAGACATAGGCAAATGGAGTTATGAATACGATGCCGCTGGCAACCTTATCAAGCAGACAAATGGCAACGGCCGCACAATCACCTTGCAGTACGACAGCCTTAACAGACAAATATCAAAATTATCAGGAAGCGAAACGATCAGGTACCAGTACGATAAAGGAAAGAAGGGTACGCTTTCAAAGATTACCCTGCCAATGGGTGAAGTCGTAATGGGCTATGACGACCGTCTAAGGGCAAGGTCAATTGAGGAAAAATATGACGGCGTATCATTCGTGACAATCCAGGATTACGATTCGATGGATAGGATCACAAGGACAGAATACCCTGACGGATCGGTTTCAGACTACGTGTACAACAAACAAGGCCTTCCGGAAAAGATATGGGACGTTATAACTGATGTCACGTACGCAGCAACCAACATGCCTTCAGAGAAACACTACGCCAATGGCTTGGTTTCGAAAACAGACTACGACGGTAAAACCCTGCGGCCTATACGGATAAAAACGGGCAACATTCAGGATTTCAGTTACGATTACGATAAAACAGGCAATACGCTTCAGATCCTGGATGCCGCAGGGAATGCGGAGTACTCAATGAGGTACGATCCGCTTGGCAGGCTTACAGAAGCTAACAAGGCAGCACCTGGTGACAAGGGATACGAATTCAAGTACGAATACGACCCATTGGGAAATATCCTTGAAATCAAAAGAGATGGCGTGATAAATTATGGTTTTGAATACGATGGAAACTCGCCGGTTCACGCACCCTTGGCATTAAACTACGAGGCTCAAATATTCGGGCCTGATAGGGCCAGAATTTTAACACCAGAAAAAAACTTAATTTTCAAGGAGGAGGAAGTGCTGGTGAAATGGCAGGGAAGCAAGTACCTTGACAGCTGCAATTACATCCTCAACGGCGAAAAAAACCCGGAAAACATCTGCCCTAATGGCCGGGCAAAAGATTTCATTGTCAAGGCAAAAGAAGGCTCCAATCAGTTATACGTTGAAGGTTCAAATAAAGAAGGATACGGGGGTATTAGCGATAAGATTACATTTACCCTGGACACAATAGCGCCAGAGATTACAATAACCACACCTGTGAAAGGCAAAACCCAGAGAAGCTTGCCAATAATCCTGAAATGGAAGGCAAACGAGAACCTTAAGTTGTGCAGATACGTGCTTGATGGCAAACCGGGAGAGGACTTCTGCAACGGGCTAAGCCCATCTGAAAAATCAACACTTCCCATGCTAGAAAATGAAGCTTCGATAAATAAACTTGAGGAAGGAGACCACACATTAATAATTGAAGGCACAGACGAAGCAGGAAATAAAGCAACAAGCGAGCCAGCCACTTTCAAATTTGACACAAGCCCCGTAAAAGTGTCAATAACTTCGCCAGAAAAGGAAGGTATCGCAGTAAAGGAAACGGACATCGTCAAAATAGTCGCGGAAGCAGATTACAACGGTGAGCATGATTTGAAATACTCCATAAGCGACCCAAGATTCAGCCAGAGCGGGAACATCTTCACATGGCAGACAGACTATGAATCTGCAGGAGATTCAGAAGTGACTTTGGTTGCTTCAGATGGCGAAGTGTCTGATGAAAGAACAGTCAAGATAACCGTAGCCAACACTAACCAGGCCCCTTCAATAATCAATATTGACTTGGATCCTCCGGGCATGGAGATGAATGAGGGTGATGTCAAGATTGTAAGCGCGACAGTATCAGATTATGACAAGGACACTATCACTTTAACTTGGAACTTCAATGGAAAGGCGGTTTCATCAGACAGCAAGTTTAAACTTGTCACAGACCACGATGACAGTGGCAGCCATAAAATTGAACTGGTTGCAAGCGACGGCGTGTTGGCTGCCTCAACAGAATTTGTGCTGACTATCAAGGATACGCTTGACTGTGGCGCCGAAGAAAGCAAACCCTGCAGCCTTCAAACAGGCGTCTGCAAGGGCAGCACACAGTCCTGTAATAGTGAAGGAAAGTGGCCTGGCTGTGCCACTGAGGAATATTTGGCTTACAATCCTGCTTTTGAGCTTGAGGAAAAATCCTGTGACGGCCTGGACAACAACTGTGACGGCCAGGTTGATGAAGGCTTCCCTGACCTTGACAAGGACAAGGTGGCAGACTGCATTGACGATGACAGTGATGGCGATGAAGTGGCAGATAGCAACGACATGATTATCGGTGATAAGGATGCAATAAAAGTCGGTGGAATTGAATCCAAGGAAGTTTCTGTTGAAATCAGGGGTTCTTCCCACGACAAAATTGAGAGAGTTAAAATAAAGGAGAAAGAAAAACCCTTGGTGGAGTTTGACTTTGATTTTTCAAAGGAAAAGCTAAGGCTTAATGGCATCATGCTTTTAAAAGAGCCTGATGGCGGAACTTCCGGCTTTACCATAATAAGCGGGCTTGCAGGCTCAGGCCTTTCAGGCACCAAGACCATTTACGTTAACAAGCTCAACCCGCCAACAGACAGCGTTTGCATCAAGGATGCAGAAATAGCTTCCATTTCAGAAATATCAGGAACGTGCACAGGCGAGTCTGAAAAACCCCTTAAATGCACCGGGGAAGCATCAGGAGGCTACTCCTGCACTGTTGCTGATAATCGCTTCAGGGTTACAGGGCTTAAGCACTCAGGTGTCATGGAGTACTGCACTGATATTGATGGTGACGGCTACCTGCCTCTCGGCTGCGGCTCTGGAAATGATTGCAACGACAATTCAGGATATGTAAATCCCGTTGCAGTTGAATCCTGCAATGGCGTTGATGATAACTGCAACGGCCAAGTGGACGAAGGGGTTAAGAATACGTGCGGCGGCTGCGGGGCTGTGCCTGCTGAGATTTGCAATGATGGCATTGACAACAATTGCAACGGCCAGGTTGATGAGGGTTGTGCTACATGTAATGATGGGAAGCAGAATCAGGG
>CAYUOQ010000061.1:0-6298 GCA_964446445.1 uncultured Methanosarcinales archaeon | reverse complement strand
AGGCAAATCACCAGCATTCCCCGAAATATTGTAATCCCTGGCTGCAAATTCGAAATCTATTGGAACTTCTTGAATGTGAATGGACAAAGCAGACTGGGAAAGGTAGCAAACCTTGCAAATAACTTCTGGGGAAGCATTGAAAGAAATAAAGCCATCCTTAACAATAGCTGCCTTTGCACCGGAAATCAAGCTGATTTCGCGAGCTGCAACTTCTTCAAAGCCGGCAACAACTTCGATTAAGACCTCAAAAGACATCTCCATGAGCGAGAATACTGGCTGGCTCCTTAAAAAACATTTGCACAAAAACGGGCCCTGAGAATTCGGAAGGATAATAAAATCCAAAAACAGAGTAGAACTTGGGATCATGTCAGTAACCGAGCAAAAATGACAGAAATACTACAGCAAGAAAAATTTCAAAGGGCGAACCTCATCCCGATAGTTGCAGGCCTGACCTTGCTCACGTTTATCGTCCTGATATTCCCAAGGGTTTTGGTCCTGCTCTTCACGGCATTTGCGCTTATCTCATTCGCACTCATTCCCGCACTTTTGAAAAGAAGGCTTGAAGGCAACCTCCCGATTGGCCCAGAGTTCAACACATTTGGAACAATCATCATGGGGATTGCATTTGGCCCAATTGCAGGGGCTGGTTTTGGAGTCACGATGACAATAATAGCTTCATCAGTTGAAAGAAGCTTCAATTTCGGGACGCCGATTTCACTTATAATAAGCTCAGGCATAGGGTTTTTTGCCTTGCCCGCTTATGAACGATTCGGGCTAATCAACGCAGGAATGGGTCTCCTTGTGATTGCAACAGTACTTGGAAATGCATTCATAATGAGCCTCCAAAGGGATACAGAAATAACATTCCTGGGGATAGTTGGGTCGCTTTTCAATTTTGCCGTCAACTATCTCATCTTTGCCTATGTTGGAGTTCCATTGGTTGGGCTGTTAACATGATCCGGCTCCTCGCCCGGCACTTTTGCAAGTGAAACAACAGAATCACCTTGCTCAAGGCGCATAAGCCTGACACCTTGCGTGTTTCGGCCAATCTCTGAAATGCCTTTGGCAGGCATCCTGACAATGTTCCCATTCCTGCTTACAACAATCACATCATCCGAGCTAGTTACAGAAGCTATCGCAGCAACATGACCGTTTCTGTCTGTTGTCTGAATGTTAATGACGCCTGAACCTCCCCTAGATATCAGCCTGTAGTCAGAAACGGGAGTCCTCTTGCCATAGCCATGAGCGGTAATTGCCAGGAGAGACTCACCTTCCTTGGCAACAACCATCCCAACAACAGCATCGTTCCCCTTTAGCTTTATGGCCCTGACGCCCCTTGCAGACCTGCCCACAGCCCTGACTTCAGCCTCCTCAAAACGGACAGCAAGCCCATTTTTGGTTGCAATTATCAGCTGCTGGCTTCCTGAAGTTGAAACCACATTTATGAGCTCATCACTTTCATCAAGGGTTATTGCAATTATCCCGCCACGCCTTGGGTTGGAATAAGCTGCCAACTCTGACTTTTTTATCGTCCCATTCCGGGTGACCATCAATAAATTTCCTGTGAACTCCTTTACAGGGATAAACGCAGTTATCTTCTCATTCTGCCGAAGCTGCAACAGGTTAACAATCGCCTTTCCAGGTGCGTAGCTTGAAGCTTCAGGGACCTCATGAACCTTGAGCCAATCGACAAGGCCAAGGCTTGTAAAGAAAAGGATGTATGAATGGGTGTTTGCAATAAAAACGCTTTCAACAAAATCGCCTTCCCTTGTAGTTGCTGCAATAACCCCCTTACCTCCCCTCCTCTGCTGCCTATATGAATCAAGCCCAATTCGCTTTATGTAGCCGGCGTGAGTTATGGTTACAACAACATCCTCAGGCTTGATTGTGTCCTCTGGAACAAAATCTGCGCTGGAGCCGATAATTTCAGTCCTCCTGGCATCGCCAAACTTTCCTGAAATTTCAGAGATTTCGGAAACAATTATTTCAGATACTCTCGATTCTGAAGCAAGGATGGAAGAATAATCCGCAATCTGCAGTTGAAGGCCTGCATGTTCGTCTTTTATGCTTTGCTGCTCAAGCGAGACCAAGCGCTGCAGCTTCATCTCCAAAACTGCATCTGCCTGCTTTTCTGACAGCGAGTACTGGGAAACAATGGCCAGCCTTGCACCTGCCTTATCCCTGCTCCCCCTGATGAGGCTTATCACACTGTCAACATTGTTCAGGGCAACTAAAAGGCCCTCAAGGATGTGAGCCTTGTCCTGAGCCTCCTTAAGAAGGTAAGAAGTCCTCCTGCGCACGACATCACGCCTGTGCATTATGTAAGAATCGATAAGCGAGCGAAGCCCAGTCTGCCTTGGAACCCTGCCCTCCAGGCTGACAAGGGCGATGGGAAACGAGCTATCAAGCCTGCTGTGAACCATAAGCTGATTCAGAACAACCTCTGGATTTGCATCGCGCTTCAAGTCAATGACAACCCTGATGCCATCCCTGTCACTTTCATCCCGGATGTCATCAATCCCCGTAACAACCTTGTCCCTGACAAGGTTAGCCAACTCCTCAACAAGCATGCTCTTGTTCACCTGGTAAGGAATTTCGGAAACAACAATGCTTGTCCGTTCCTTCTTTTTCTCGAATGACGTCCTTGCCTTTACCTTGATGATGCCCCTGCCATTGCGGTATGCCTCTATTATGCCTCCCACGCCGTGGATTATGGCACCTGTCGGGAAGTCTGGGCCAGGAACAAGCTGAACAAGCTCTTCAAAAGAAAGGCTGGGGTTCTTAATTACTGCAACAATAGCATCTGAAACCTCCTTAAGGTTGTGGGGAGGAATATTCGTTGCCATGCCTACGGCAATGCCAGAGCTGCCATTGACAAGCAGATTGGGAAACTTGCTTGGAAGAACAACGGGCTCATCAAGGCTCCCATCAAAATTCTTCACAAAATCAACAGTGTCCTCATCAAGGTCCTCCAGAAGAAGCTCGGCCATCGCTGACAGCCTGGCTTCCGTGTATCTTTGAGCTGCAGCACTATCCCCGTCGAGGCTGCCGAAATTTCCCTGCCCATCAACTAGAGGGCAGCGAAGCGAGAAAGGCTGCGCCATCCTCACCAACGCATCATAAACCGCCATGTCACCGTGAGGGTGATACTTGCCCATCGTGTCCCCAACTATCCTTGCAGACTTTCGGTAGGGCTTATTGTGCTGGACGCCAAGTTCCAACATCGCATACAGAATTCGGCGCTGGACAGGCTTTAGACCGTCACGGACATCTGGCAATGCCCTCGCAACAAGGACTGACATTGCATAGTCAAGGTAAGAGGACTTCATCTCCTCCTCAATCTCACGGTTAAGGATTGACTCCTTTCCCGATTCTTTTCCAGCTATTTCCCCATGACCAGAATCCGCCATTTTACGACGATAAAAACGAAGAAAAGGAGCTTTAAAAAGTTATGCCCGAACATCCACTTTTTGACGTAGAAGGAGCAGCAAGAGTGACACAGGCATAGGCCAAAGTGCCAAGCTGGGCTTGGTTGAAGTCAAAATGCAGAGCCTTCCGGATATTACCTAAGTTACGGGTTATTGTCCCAGGATCGTATTTTAGAGCATCTGCCACGACTTCAGCAGAAGCGCACATCTCATTTAAGGAACAACTGTAAACTGCTTTAAGGACGTCAACAAAGGAAAGCTGATTGGATCTTAAGGGCTGCTGCACCATTATTCGAATAAATTCTTCCAACCTCCCCTGATCAAGCTTGGACAAATGCACAAGACCGTTGCCCAAAGCAATGCAAACAGCGGCAGTAATGTCTGTAGCGCACAGTCTATCTGAGACTGCTTGAAGGGTTCTCTTATCTGATCCAACCTGCTGAAGCCTGGAAGTTATTGTTCCCTCGTAATCCAGGCGTGCAGTAAAAACCAATGTTTCCAACTGCTGTTCAGAAAGCGGCTTCACAAAAGCCTGGAAATGGCAAATCTTTTTAAGATTTACGCAATGACAATAAAGAGTTAAATTTCCTGAACAACAGAATCCTTAACCCTGATTGAAAAGTTGCAGTAAACGCACCTTTTCACTTTGCCAGTAAGGTCTTTTGAACTGCCTGATTGCTGATACTTCATCTGCTTATGGCAGCGGGGGCACTCAACGAGGAAAACCATGCAAACAAGCCTGATATTGGCCCTTTTATTTTTAATTGGAATACAACATAGAGGTTTAATATAATCAGTGAAAATCGCCAATTAAAAATGCCGCCAAAACAAAATACTGCTGCATCGGTTATGGTCGATGATTTGGCTAGAGCGAGAAACATAGTTGAAGCTGCAGACCGGAAAAGAATCTTGGCAAAAAAGATAAATTTCCTTTATTTGGCCCTTGATCTATACAATCGAGCAGTTGGTTCAGTAGTTTTAGCCAGGGAAACTCTAGAACAGCATGATTTTGGCAGCCATGAGCCAGAAGAAAGTTTTTACAGAACGACAGAAGAGCTAAGAAATATGTCTGTAGCCATTAATTCAAAGAGAACAAGCCTTGAAGGCCGAATAAAAGATCTTGAAGGAGAAAAAAGCACAGCAAACACTTCGCCTAGGAGGGATTATCTCTAGGAGCGTCAACCCCTTGATCTCCTGGCTTTTCAACTGGCTCGAGCCTTGTCTGGCTTTCCGCCAAGCCTTCAAACTTAGCCTTTACCTCTTCCGGAGTCTTAACATCAAAATACCTGAAAAATCTTTCAGTTAGCTTTATGAGCTGCGACCGGCCTTTCTTCTCCCGGGTAATGAAGCCTGACTTTTCAAGCGCAGCAATGTGATCATATGCCTTGTTTGTCCTGACCTTTATCACATTAGACTGCAAAACAGGAGCCTTCCAGGCAATCACTGCAAGGGTCTCAATAACAGTCTTTGTTAATTCTGTTTCTGCAACAATCTTCTGAACTACAGGGGTATACTGCTCCCTTACAGTCAATTTCCATCCATCAGCCTCATCAATCAGCAAAAGGGAAGAATCCTTTGACTCATACTCTGCCTTGAGCTGCTGAAGCTGTTGCATGACCGCAGAGGGAGTGGTCCTGCAAAGCCTGGCAAGCTCATCAACAGGCATTTTCCTGCCTGAAGCAAACAAGACAGCCTCAAGCTGCTTCCTCAAATCCTGCTTCTGGTCAATTGGCATGAAAGAAATTCAGGGAAGGAGCTTCTTAAATTTTTTCTATGAAACTAGCAAGGGCATTTTCGCCAATAAACTAGGACTGAGGCCACATCCCGAATCTGTATAAACGGCAATTCCATGTTTCACCATTGCGTCCAAAGTACCTATTTGAGCCCTTGGAAGGGCGCTGATATCGCCCAATCCTATTCCCGTCTTTGCCATTTGAGTGGCAAGTTCAAGCGCATATGGATTTCCAGGCATTATCCTGGAAACATATTCATGAAGGGAAAAGTCTGTGTCAGTTACAGCTCTAAGAGGAGTGCCGTTTCTCCAAGCTTCGATATCATTACCAACAGTACGAAGAAGGTCGTCACCCTCATACCCCAAACGCTTAAACAACTGTGTCATTCCAGCCCCGTGAGCAAAGGCTACCACCTTTTGACCATCATAAGAGCCGTCAGGGTTTGGAGTCAGCTTTCCTTCAGCCTGCCATCGCCTAGGAACTGCCTTTCTATCTTTTCCCTGCCAGCCGAACAAAAATGCCATTGTACCAATGGGCACATTACCTGAAAGTATGCTTTGATAATGAAATTTAAGAAGATCAATAAGCGTTGGCTCCCATCCAGTTTTGTAAGCAGAAACATAGCCTAGGCCAGCTGCTCCGAGAATTAAAAGATAAGCCCTGTTGCCAATACTCAGTCTATCAACCCTTTCCCTGATTTGCCTCGCTTTCAAGCCGGAAGCACGCTGAATTTCTCCCAGCCTTTCCTCCAGGATATAATAGTCTTTTAAAAAAGCGACAACTTGCTCCAATCCAAAATCAAGCCCGGCCTGAACTTTCTCGATAGTTGCTGCATTATAACAAAACTGGTTAGCTACAGATTCAACAGTTAAATCCTTAGGATGAGAAAGCGCAATGGGCGTAATGCCTGAGTTCGTGATGCCCGATCCATTGACTGCACTGTTTGTGGCATTAGAAGCCAAAGCAGCTTCAGGAAGTTCTCCACGCTCTCTAAATCTTGTGGGATGCGTTGTAGGTCGGTCTCCACTTGCCTGCCGGATTAAATCCGAAAGGACTACTCCGCGTTTTCTCAAGTATAATACTATTCTATCTAAGTCTACCCTAATGACCAATTTGTCATGTCGCCGGGCAAGCTGG
>CAYUOQ010000060.1:0-6354 GCA_964446445.1 uncultured Methanosarcinales archaeon | reverse complement strand
CGTATAGCTGAAGTTCAGGAAAACCCAAGAAACATTAACAAAAGAAGCATTAGCAACACTCGGAGCAGCATAGTCAAGCACTGGAACAGTATTATCCACAATGATTGAAACATTTGCAGAAATGTTAACCCTTCCATAAGCATCCGTAGCATTCACACTTAAGTTATATCTTGCATCACGGATAGATGCGCCATCAAACGTGACATTCCAATAGCCAACTCCGGTTGTCCCTGAATTCAGGCTCATCGCAATCATGCCAGTTGCGTTGCCGGTATTATTGAAAATAGTCAAGTTGACGCTAGATACGTTCATGGTTGCATTAACAGAAGCATTAACGAGGAAGCTGCCCGCAAAGCTTGCTCCAGCAGGAGGAGTGACTATGCTAACATGCACAGAGGGGGTGGCAAGCGGGTAAAAGTCAGTGTTATTAGCGGAGTTGGCTGAAAAGTTCAAAGCTATATCACAAATGCCATCCCCATTCTGGTCAGAGCATGTTGATGAATAAGCAGACAAACCACCAACGGTTGAGTTGTCATACCAGTTGCCGCCAATCCAAGGCCCTCCAAGCCTGTTCGTGCCAGGGGCGAGTGTAGTGCTGAAATTGTTAACCGTCAGATTTGAGGTAACATTAACCGCAGGAGCTGTAGTGTTGAAGATGTTGTTGTAAAAGGTATTGCTAGAGCTGTAACCCTCAATCTGAACGCCAAAGCTCCCATTGCCGGCAGTTCTGATAGAGTTGTTGAAAAAAGTGCTGCTGTTGCTTCCTGAAATCCTCAGGCCAAAGCTCTCGTTAGAAGCAGTATTGATTACGTTGTTAATTACAGTGTTATTGTCAACCCTGTCATCAAAGAATATGGCATGGCTGCTGTTAGTGCCGCTCGTTGTAATTGTATTGTTGTCAAAGCTGTTATTCCTTACCAGATTATTCGCGTAAAGCCCATAATTAAAAATAGTTCCTCTGGTATTAATAATGTTGCCGCTTATCGTATTGTCATAAACCTGAAGGTACAGGTTTATACCGTAATTGCTGTCTGAACTGCCACCAACATTTATCGTATTATTTGCAATTGTGTTGTTGTTCATTGTTGACTGCAGAGCTATGCCGTCATTCCCGGAAGTGCCATTAACAGTAATCTTGTTGTCAGTCACAAAGTTATTGTTACCATTGCTTGTGAGGAATATGCCCCTGATTGTGGTTGTGCCATTAGCAGAAACAATGTTTCCCCTAACCTTATTGTCAGATGCTGTATCCAGCTTTATTCCAAGGTTCCCTGTAGTAGCGCCGATAACATTGACCGTATTATTATCAATGGTATTGTTGTTAACAATGCCATCAAGATGAATGCCTGTAGCGCTGCTAAGCCCGGTAACGTTCACAACATTGCCAACAACAATGTTGCCGGAAACAGTGTCAAAAATGTAAATGCCCTTATTTGATGTTGAGTTTCCAAACGCTGTAATAGTATTATTGGATACTGTGTTATTGTTTGAACGGGCCTCCAGCTTTATCCCATCATTGCTTGAAGTGCCATTTGTTGAAATAATGTTGCCTGAAATAATATTTCCCGATGAAGCAGCCAGGTAGGTGCCGAAGTTGCTACCCGAGCTGCCCCTCGCATTTATGGTATTGTTAGCAACAGTGTTGTTATTTGAATAACTGGATAGATAAATGCCATAATTGATCGATGTGCCATTTGTATTCACAATATTACCTGTAAGCGTGTTGCCTGTTGCGGTAGTAAGAAAAACACCAAGGTTATAAGTGCTGGTCCCATCCGTATATACTGTGTTATTAGCCAAGGTGTTATTCATCGCATAAATAATCCTCAGGCCATAATTTTTTGTTGTTCCATTAGTGAAAATAGTGTTCCCAACAACCGAGTTACCTGAAGAAACTGAAATGCCCTCTCTTGTTGAAGAAACCATAATCCCATAATTATCGCTGCCGCTGCCTCCGGCAATAATCGTGTTGTTACCAACAGAGTTATTTCTTGCTGCATCCATCAGATAGACGCCATATCCCTCGGTTGTGCCATTAGTTGTTATGGAATTATTTATGACATTATTAAGGCGGGAAGTAGTGAGGTTAATGCCATAAGCCTGCCTCCCCCTATCTGTCCAGATAATATTGGCAGTAATGTTTGAATTATCAGTGCGGTCGAAGCCAACTGCATAAGAGTAGTTACCGCTGGTATTAATCCAGTTGCCCGATACGTTAGTGAAGTTGGAATTCAAAGCGCTGATGCCATACGAGTAATTACCGGAAGCGTTAACCGTATTATTGAAAAATATTGAATTATTGCTCTTAAAAGTGAAAATACCACTTGAGGACTGAACTGAACTGTTCTGCTGCAGCATGACACAATTCCTGACAAGGGTATTATTCCTGCCAGTAACATTAACAGCATAGCCCGAAGAGAAGTTGGCATAATCAATTGTAAACTTGTTACAGTCCAGCGTCACGCTGTTCCCGGTAATGTTGAAACATGTGCCAAAAGCAGTAACATTTGCAGTAAGCCTGTAAACAGTGCTGTTGCCCAAGGCCTGACGGCCGGTTATGCCAACAAAGTTATTGGCAACCTGAACACCGGAAATATTCACAATCTTCTGATTATTGGCAAGGTCTGTGGCATTAATCGTAATGTTATATCCGCCATTCAGGATTGTTTCACTGTCAATAGTGACGTTCCAGTAGCCCTGATCAACAGTGCCAGAGCCTAAACTGGCTGCAAACCATGCAGAGACCGAACTTTCATTAATCAGCCTGAAAGAAACAGCAGCAACCTTTGTCAAGGTATCATTGACAGAAGCGTTAATCAGAATGTTCTCATCAGAGAAGGAAGTCCCGTTTGCAGGAACAATTGCGGTAACATTTGGGAAAGCTGTATCAACAGTAAAGTTCTGGCTGAGAGTCTGGTTCATATTGCCTGCGGCGTCAACAATGAAAGCCTGGTAAGAATAATTACCATCACTGAGGCCGGTAAAGTTGTTCGACAAACGATACAAGCCGGCGCTGAAGGAAGCATTGATTTCCTGCGCGGAGAGGGCGCGGCTCCACACCTTGACTTCGTCAATAGTGCCGTTGAGCGTTGAGCCGGAAGTCGTGTTCCCGCCTATGAACAGGCTCTTGGCATTCGTGGTTATGGCGCCTGTCAACGCCGTGGAATTAACAACCACGCCATCCATGTACAACGTCTGGTTAGAACCATTATATGTCAAGGCAACGTGATGCCACGCCTTAGTCATGCCTGCACGGATTTCCTGCTCGTTAACCGTGCCTATGAGGTCGCCATTCACCGTAGTCAAAGCGTAAGCGTCCTCACCCTTGGAAACAATGACGGGGTCGTCAATTGCGGCTCCTAATCGCATTTCCGAACCTGCCCCAGAGAATTCGGAAATGCCATAGTTAGCAATAGGTTTATATATGCTAATAGCCTCTTTGCCACCATGAAAGTCAAAATCAGCAAGCACATCATCGCGGACAGCGAAATTTGCCACGGCAAGCCCACTTTCAACGGCACCAGAATACTGGTCAGCGACATTGTTGAGCTTATTGCTGTTGGAGAAACAGTCGAGAGGCTTATGGAAGAATACCCTGGCTTGAGCAGGGAAATGATTCAAGAGGCTGTTGGATACGCTGCCAGAGCCATTAGCGGTGAACATTATGTCAGATTCTCTAAAGTTCCTGCTTGATGAGAACATTCCAAAATCGGTCAAGAGACTACTTGAGTCTAAAGGCTTTACAGCAGAAAATGTTCCAAAAGGCATCACCGATGCTAATGCAGCAGCTTTAGCCAAGGAGAGAGAAGCGGCAATAATCTCCAGGGATTCAGACTTTCTTAACAGAACATTATTTCCTCCATCGCAGTTCTTCGGCATAATAGTATTCGTCATCCATCCCCCGAGGCCTGAGAAGCTGGTCACAGCGCTATCCCTGCTTCTTGCTGACGTCAAAAAGTTCAAAGGCAAACTTTTAATAGTAGAAGAGTCCGGATACGAGACAGTTGAATAGGCAGCACTTTCTGCCGTAACTTCTTTACTTCCTTCAGCACTCTCATCCCACGGGTCATACACCCACGCCTCAACCGTAAGCGCATTCTGAATGTCCAAACTTGGCGAGTCATTAACCTCAACGTAATCATTCTGAGCGTCAAACACAAGCCCTTTCCCCCTCTTCCCTGCAGAAGTCCACCCGCTTCCAATGCCGCCGGTAAACGCGCTTCCAGAACGATTACAATTCAAGCCGGTGCAGCCAAAGTTAACCAAAGAGCCATTATTGTTGTTATTGGTAAAGTCAGACGCATTCGTATCGCCATCATCCTCAAACCTCCAATAGCCCACCAGGGAGTTGTTGAAGTTCACGAAAGCACTGTAATCATTATGGTCGCTGCCAGCGTCGTTCTCACTAGTATTGATGAAGACATAATTAGTGTTGAGGAAAGACTGGTTAGCGGGAGTGTTGGAAACAAAACTGATAGATGGAGGAATAGTATCAACAGAGAAGATACGCTGCCCAACTGCGGAGCTTGCAACGGTCGCTGTGGTTGCCGCAGCCTGCCCTGCGCTGTCATTCACCCAGACAAAGTAAGAGTAATTGCCGCTGGTCAGGTTCGTCAGGTTGACGCTGAACGTGTGGCCTGCCGCTCCACTGGCGATGCGGCTGACAAGATAGTTGCTGACAGTGCGGTTGAACTCCTCGGAAACTTCCCCGGCGGTGAGGGCGCGACGCCAAATCTTGACTTCGTCAATGGAGCCATTGAAAGGCCAGATGAATGACGGGTGGGTGTTGCGGCCTATAAGCAGCGCATCGTTACTGGTAATAGAGCCGACATTCGCGTTTGTGTTGCTCCCATCAGCAACACTATCAGCAAACTGGGACAGTGTAGAGCCGTCCCACACGTAAGCGGCAAAGTGCCAGTTGCTGTCATTAATGCTCCTGATGCCTCTTATTACAGCTCCATTGACACCGTCTGCAACCCTGGAGCGCAGACTGCCATTTGTTGAATCAACGCCAACCGCAAAGCCCTTAGCTACATCGTCCTGAACGGTTGACTGGAAACTTTTATGAACAATCGAAGGAGAAGTGGAAGCAACAATGCCGTTCACCTTAAACCATGCTGTCACTGTGAAAGAGCCTGTCCCGAAATTGAACAAAGGCGAATCGCTTGTGTTCACGAAATCATCATTACCATCAAACAGCAGGCCGGTGCCGAGCCTTCCGCTCACGTTCCACCCGCTCGTCGCATTCCCTGTAAAGTTCATGTTAGTAAGTGTTCCATCATTTCCAAACCCGCTGCTGTCATTAGCCGTTGTTGAGCCGTTGCCCTCCTCAAAGTGCCACATGCCAACCAAGTCCTTATCCCACAAAGTGATGTTACGGCCACTGCTCAAAGCGCCAGAACCGCCAGTGCCGCTGAAAGATGGGCCGGAAATATTGAGATACAGCTTGTCAATACCGGCTTCGGTAACTGACAGGTTGATGAAGTAGCTGGTGGTGTTCTGGAAAGAATTGTTTGCAGGAGTCAATGCGATTAAGCTCATTGCCGGAGTTGTGTTATCAAACATGAAAGCGTAAGTTGTGGTCGTGCTGTTCCACTCGCCATCAAAGGCCGACACGTTGAAAATGTAAAACGCAGCGTTGCCATTCCAGTTCGGTAATTGGGTAGTGTTGCAGCTCAATTCCGTAGTGCCACACACCCTGCTGTTGTTAATGAGGACGTAGTAAGTGATTGCGTCGGAGTCGTTGTCTGCCGCAGAGTTCCACGTAATGTTAACAGCCGTGAGCGTGGTTACATTCAATGGCGTTGCGCTGCTTGCCCTGTTAGCAGCAACGCTTTCTGCAGTGCCGCCAACACCTTCCATGCCAAAATCGGTAACGGTCGGCTCACTTGGCTGCGAGTTGTTGATTGTCAGAAGGCTGCTGTTATATTCGCTGCCGCTCTCAAAGCCGTCACTCGGCGTGTAGCCCAGCTTCAGGCTGTCCCCCTTGTTTAAATTGAAATTATTGAAGAAAATCTCGTTGCCGTAAAGCTTTCTGCCCTTGCTGAAAGTCAGGTTTATCTCCTGCGCAGAGAGGGCTTTGCGGCTGATGCGGAAATCGGAAATGGTGGCGTTGCCATAAAATGTGTTTCCGTTTCCGCCATCACCTAACCCGAACGTTGAAAACGAACTGAGGGTGAATGCTGTGCCCGTATTATTAACCTGAACGCCATCAACGTGCAAAGTCATGTTGCTCGTATAATTGTTCCACGTGACAGCCACATAGTGCCAGTCTCCTGAAAGCCAACTGCTCGCTGAAGGAGATTGGATGATATAACCGCTTGGATTAGATATAAATACACCAAGCGCACCAGG
>CAYUOQ010000059.1:0-6368 GCA_964446445.1 uncultured Methanosarcinales archaeon | reverse complement strand
TAAATCTTTCTATTTTTAACAACTAATTGGTAGTGAAATGTTTTTTATTGTTGAGTTTTCTCCTCTTCTTGTTTGTCCCAAAACTTTTTTAAATATCCCCTCTGATTCTAGCATGATGGGAAAAAGTCTTAGCGTTCGGATTGGTGACATCAAGCTCACTCAGGAGGAGAAGCAGAAGCTTTACTCCTTGGTTGATTCTGAGATGTTTTCTGAAGGGAGGTATGTCAGGGAGTTTCAGGACCAGTGGTCTAAGTATGTTGGCACAAAAAATTGTGTTGTGTTTAACTCTGGAACTTCTGCCATGATGGGCGGTTTTGTTGCCCTTCAAAACAGCTCAAAGTATGGCGAAAGGGTAAAAAAAGGCTCGAAGGTCATTACAACCCCGTTGACTTACATAGCAACGGCTAACTCAGTTGTTACTTCAGGCCTTGAGCCTGTTTTTGTTGATGTTAAGGAGGATTTTAACATTGATGAGGAGAAGATTGCCGCCCTTCTTGAAACAGTCGGTGATACTAACGATTTTTCAATCATCCTTCCTGTTCACTTGCTGGGCTATGTTTGCGAGATGGATAAGATTAACAGCCTTGCCAAGAAGCATGGCCTTGTTGTTTTTGAGGATGCAGCGGAAGCGCATGGCTCTACCTACAAGGGCAAGAGGGTTGGCTCCATGTCAACATTGGCTGATTTTTCATTTTACATGGCCCATGCGGTTTGTGCCGGTGAGCTTGGAACCCTTCACATGAATGATGAGGAGCTTCGTTCGCTTGCTGAATCCTTGAAGGGCAACGGGAGGATGTGCGCCTGCACTGTTGAGCAGCGTGGGAAGGGACTTTGCCCTCATGCTGTTGAGGATAGTTCTGGCGTTGACCCAAGATACTTTAGCAATTTTATTGGTTACAATTTAAAGGCTACAGAGTTTCAGGCAGTTCTCGGCCTCACGCAGATTTCAAAGGTTGATGGTATCATCAGGCAGAGGCAGGAGAATGTAAAATACCTCAACGAGGGACTCGCAAAGTATTCTGGCATTTTCAGGCTTCCTGTTTTTTCAGAATCGGTAAGCTACTTGAGCTACCCCTTGGTTATTGAGGATGATTCAGTTCCAAGAAAGAAAGTTAGGGAAGCGCTTGCGGAGAAGGGGATTGAGTCAAGGCCATTGTTTGGGTGCATTCCGACTCAGCAGCCTGCGTATTCGGCATTAAAGGCAAAGTATGATGGTATTCTTCCAAATGCTGAATTCTTTGGCAAGAGGGGCTTCTACATCGGGTGCCACCAGTTCATGGGTCAGGACCAGCTTGACTACGTGATAAAGTCTTTTGGCGAAATTTTGGCGAGGCTGAAAAGATGATTCCGCAGATTGAGCCTTGGATTGATGATTCTGAGGTTAAGGAGGTTTCTGAGGTTGTGAAATCAACTTGGATTACTGAGGGCAAGAAAACTCAGGATTTTGAGAGGATGATGAAGGATTTGACCGGCTCAAAGCATGCTGTCGCATATGCTAATGGAACCCTTGCACTTTATTCAATGCTTATTGCAGTTGGAATAAAACCTGGTGACGAAGTCCTTGTCCCGGACTTGACATTTATTGCAACTTCCAATGCAGTTATTCTGGTGGGTGCAAAGCCTGTTTTTGTTGACGTTGACCGTAAGACCTTTGGCATTGATATTTCTGATGCTGAGAAAAAATTAACAGGAAGGACCAAGGCGATAATGCCAGTCCACCTTTACGGCATGTCTGCTGACATGGATGGCATTCTCAACTTTGCAAAAAAGCACGGCCTGAAAGTGGTTGAGGATGCTGCGCAGGCTGTTGGGGTTAAGTTCAATGGGAAGCAGTGCGGCACTTTTGGGGATGTTGGGATGATTTCATTTTACGGGAACAAGACAATTACGACTGCAGAGGGCGCTGTTATATTGACAGAGAGCGATTCGATTGCAGAAAGCGTTTACAGGTTGAAGAACCATGGGAGGAAGGAGAAGGGCATTTTCATCCATGACCAGATTGGCTTCAATTTTTCCTTTAACGATGTTCTGGCCGCCATTGGCGTTGCCCAGATGAGGAAGTTTCCGCAAATTTCAATGAGGAAGAATGAGATAAGGAAGCTTTACGAGGAACATCTTAAGGGTGTTGTTGAGTTTACCCGTATTGACAGCCGTGTTAGCCCTGTTCACTGGTTTGCAAACCTGCTTGTTGATGATGCAGGAAAGCTTTCAGATTTCCTTAAGGCAAGGGGGATTGGCTCCAGGCGCTTCTTCTATCCTCTTCACATGCAGCCATGCTACAAGAACCTTCCAATTCGGGGGGAGTTCCCGAATTCAGAATATGCATATAATTGCGGCCTTTCGCTTCCTTCCTCTGTTACCTTGAAGGACGAGCAGATTTTGGAAGTTTGCAGGGCTATCAAGGATTATTCTAACAAAAAACCTTAAAAAGTGCCTTGCCAGATTCTCGTGTAATGAAGGTTTCTGTTGTCCTGGCGACTTACAATGAGCGTGATAACATAGTGAAGCTAGTTCCCGCCCTTGTCAGCAACCTCAAGTCAAGCTCCCTGGATTATGAAATCATCATTGTTGATGACAAAAGTCCTGATGGGACCGCTGATGCGGCCGGGGAGGCTTTTGCCAGGAACAGGAAAGTGAAGGTCATAGTGAGGAACGAGCGCGGCCT
Source organism: uncultured Methanosarcinales archaeon (assembly GCA_964446445.1). GTDB lineage: Archaea > Nanobdellota > Nanobdellia > Woesearchaeales > UBA10216 > UBA10216. Next base: position 3,703 of record CAYUOQ010000059.1, on the reverse strand, counting down.
TGCAACAGCATTGAGGAGGGGCGTTGAGGAGTCTTCTGGCGATGTTGTTGTTCTCATGGATACTGACTTCAGCCACAATCCTTCTATGGTTAGTGACCTTGCAAGCCTGGCATTTAAGTCTGGTGTTGCTAACGGTTCCAGGTTTGTTAGGGGAGGAAGGTTCGTGGCGAGGTTTTATCGTTCCTTGGGAACCCGTCTTGTCCAGCTCTTTGCAAGGATTCTTCTGGGAATTCCCTGCACAGATTTTACAAATGGGTTTGTTGCAGTCAGGTCAGGTGCTTTTAAAAAGCTAGATTTCAATAAGGTATTTGTTGGCTACGGTGACTATTGTATCAGGCTTTTTTACTATCTTCACAGGGCTGGCCTGGGCATCTCAGAGCTGCCTTCAATATACAAGCCGAGAATCCATGGCGCCAGCAAGACTAAGGAGTTCAGCACCGGCCTTGATTATCTGAAGGAGATTGTCAAGCTCAGGCTGATGCATTAATTTCTTCAGGCAACATTTAAATACCAGTTCAAAGCCTTCAGTCCAGTCAAAATGGTCACTAAGTCTGCTAAAAAGCGAGCCCTTATTACGGGCATCCTGGGCCAGGATGGCTCGTATCTTGCCGAATTTCTTCTTACAAAGGGTTATGAAGTTTATGGCATGGTTCGCCGCAGTTCTGTTGAGCGCTATGACCGGATTGCCCATATTATGGACAAGGTTAACCTTCTGCAAGGCGACCTTCTTGACCAGTATTCATTGATGCAGGCTGTGAAGGACTCAAACCCTGACGAGGTCTACAATCTTGCAGCTCAGTCTTTTGTTCCGACATCATGGAATCAGCCTGTTTTGACTGGCGAATTCACTGCCCTTGGTGTCACCCGCCTTCTGGAGGCCATAAGGCAGGCTAAGCCAGATGCTAAATTTTATCAGGCAAGCTCAAGCGAAATGATTGGCAAGTCTGAGATTGTTCCCCAGAATGAACACACTCCATTCCACCCAAGAAGCCCTTATGGCGTTGCCAAGGTTTATGCATACTGGATTACTGTCAATTATAGGGAAAGCTATGGCATGTTTAACTGCAACGGCATATTGTTCAATCATGAATCTCCAAGGCGTGGTATAGAATTTGTCACTAGGAAGGTTAGCGACGGGGTTGCCAGGATCAAGCTTGGCCTTGCCAGCGAATTGCGGCTTGGGAACCTTGAGGCCAAGCGAGACTGGGGCTTTGCAGGGGATTATGTTGAGGCCATATGGCTGATTTTGCAGCAGGAAAAGCCGGATGATTATGTTGTTGGAACCGGGATTGCCCACTCTGTAAGGGAGCTTTGCGAGGCTGCTTTTGAGCATGTTGGCCTTGATTGGAAGAATTATGTTAAGGTGGATAAGAAGTTTTTCAGGCCCGCGGAGGTTGACCATTTGATAGCTGACGCATCTAAGGCGAGGAAAGCCCTGGGGTGGAAGCCAAAGGTTGATTTTCAGCATCTGGTTCAAATGATGGTTGATTCGGATATTGAGAGATTGAAGTCAAACGGCGGCAGGTCCAATTCAGGAGTCAGTGGCAGCCAGCACTTTTTCTGATAAATTACATTTTTAAATACGGGTTGTGTTTTGTCCTACCATGAAAGCCCTGGTTACCGGAGTTACTGGCTTCGTTGGCCCTTACCTCGTCAATCATCTTGTCAGGAATGGCTTTGATGTTTTTGGGATTGACCGGTCTGGGAAAGAGGTTCCGGGCTGTGCTGTTGAAGTTTGTGATGTGACTAACGCCCCTGCTGTTTCGTCTATAGTCAGGAAGGTAAAGCCTGAGTTCATTTTCCACCTTGCCGGCCAAAGCTCTGTGGAGCGTAGTTGGAAAGAGCCTGAGCTTACTAGGAATGTGCATATTAATGGGACAAGGAACTTGCTTGACGCTGTTTTGGCTTCAAAAATCAAGCCGAGAATTCTTGTTGTATCCTCTGCCGAGGTTTATGGCGTTCCAAAGTCAATTCCAATTTCAGAATCGCACCCTGCCCTTCCTATAACGCCTTATGGGGAGTCCAGGATTGGGCAGGAGAGGGTTGCTCTCGAGTATTTCAATAAGGGTGTTGACCTTGTAATTTCAAGGAGTTTTAACCAGACTGGTCCTGGCCAGCCTTCTGCTTTTGTTTGCTCTGATTTTGCAAGGCAGGTTGCTGAAATTGAGAAAGGCATGAGAAACAGTATTGTTGTTGGCAATTTGTCAGTCAAGCGTGACTTTACAGACGTCAGGGATGCTGTTGCTGCGTACCTTCTTGCACTTAGGAAGTGCAAGCCGGGTGAGATTTACAACATTTCAAGCGGCAAGGGCTACTCAATCAGGTGGATTGTGGATAAGCTCATTTCCCTTTCAAAGGTTAAGGATGCAAGGATTTCTCAGGATAGCTCAAAGGTAAGGAAGGCGGATATTCCTGAGCTTGTTGGGGATAATTCAAAATTTAGGAAGGCCACGGGTTGGAAGCCTTCATTTGACTTTGCAGATACTCTTTCAGACCTTCTGGACTACTGGAGGAAGGAGATATGAAAATACTTGTTTTTGCTTCCAGCGCCTTTCCCCGTTGGAAAACAGATCCATCTCCTTCTTTTGTTTACGACCTTTCCTTGAGGTTGAAGAAATCTGGTGCTGACGTGGTTGTTCTGGCGCCGCATGCTCCGGGCAGCAGGAGGTTTGAGGTTATTGGTGGCATGAGGGTTTACAGGTTTCGCTATTTTTTCCCAAGCAGTCTTGAGAGACTTTGCTACGGCGCTGGAATACTTCCTAATATGAAAGCCAGTTTTATTGCCAGGCTTCAGCTTCCTTTCCTTCTCACCTCTGAACTAGTCTCTTTACTGAGGGTATGCATAAAGGAAAAGCCTGGCGTTATTCACGCCCATTGGATTCTTCCCCAGGGATTTGCTGCCGCAATTGCATCAAGGCTTACTGGAATCCCTGTTGTCATGACTGCTCATGCAGGGGATGTTTTCCCCTTGAACAAGCCTCTTTTCAGGATTCTTTCAAGGTTTGCCCTTTCTTCAGCTTCTGCAGTTACGGTTAATAGCGCTTTTACCAAAAATGCTGTTGCAAGGTTGACTAAAAAGCCAATTGGAATAATTCCAATGGGTGTTGACCTTAGGCTTTTTTCCTCTGCAGCCAAGTTAGCTTCATCTGAAGTTAGGAAAAAGCTTGGCATTTTGAGAAATGGGAAAGGTCTACTGTTTGTTGGCAGGCTTGTTGAGAAGAAGGGAGTTTCCTATCTGATCTCTGCCATGCCATCTGTTGTTCATAAATTTCCTGATTGTAAGCTGGTTATTGTTGGGGATGGCATTGAGAAGAAGTCTTTGATGCAGCAAGTTGTTTCGCTTGGGCTGTCTAAGAATGTTATATTCACGGGCAGCGTTCAAAACAGCGAGCTTCCTGCTTATTATCGGGCTTCTGATGTTTTCATCTTGCCTTCAATCGTTGCAAAGGGAGGTGACACTGAAGGCCTCGGAGTTGTCCTCCTTGAGGCAATTGCCGCCGGCATTCCCGTCATTGCAAGCAATGTTGGAGGCATCCCGGATATTGTCATTAATCAAAGGACGGGCATTCTCGTTGATCAGAAGGATGCTGGGCAGTTGTCGGCAGCAATTGAAAAACTTCTTGGCAGCCATCAACTCGCCAGGAATCTGTCCAGGTCTGCAAGGGCTCACGTTGTTAAGAACTTTTCATGGGACTCTGCTTCA
>CAYUOQ010000058.1:0-6374 GCA_964446445.1 uncultured Methanosarcinales archaeon | reverse complement strand
AGTTCAAGCTTCAACTACGCATGCCCGCAAAAATCTGTTCCCGCTGAGACTTGTGTTGATGATGTTAATACTGGCAGGACGTGCACTACGAATAGCTGTTATCCCGGTCATTTTTTTAAGCAGTGTAAGGATGATGGTTCTTTTGGTTCAGAGTATTGTTTTGATGATACTCTTTCAAAGAGCAAGTGCTCTTCAACTGAAAAGTGTGATGGTAAGGGTAGTTGCAAATCTCAATCGTCAGAGCCTGTGCTGCCTGACCTTACGGTTAAGTTTGTGAGGTATGAGGTTGACGGTTCTGGCCTTGCAAGCGTGATTGTTGACGTTAAAAGCGAGAATGCGTTATCCGGCTATTTCAGGATTATTTCAAGTTTGAATGGCAAGGCTGGTAAGGAAGTTCTTGTTTCGGGCTTGCAGAAGGACCAGACAACAACGCAAAGGATAGACTTGGGAAGTGCCCGCTGCGGTCTTGGCCCGTTAGGCCTCAACACTTACGAGATAACTGTTGATCCGGGAGCAAACGGCGGAAACATCAAAGAGTCAGATGATGAGAAAAACAACAAGTTAGTTTCAAGCTTCAACTACGCATGCCAACAAACAAAAACTCCAGAAACTAAACCTGATTTAACAATTAGCCTCAAAGAGATTACTGTTGATGGAGGTGTTGGTTACGCTGCTGTTAATATTAAGAGTGAGGGCGCTGCTACAAAACAGCTGTTTAGGATAGTTTCAAGCCTTGACAAGAAAGATGGAGAGGAATCTCTCATTGAAGGATTAGTAAAGAGTGGCTTAATTACACAAAAGATTAAGCTTGGAAGCGTTGTATGCGGGAAACTAAATACTTTTGCCGTTACTGTTGATCCGGGAGCTGATGGCGGTAACATTGATGAATCAAACGAAGGCAATAACAAAATTGAGTCTAGCTTCACTCCTGACTGCTCAAAAACAGAAACATCTGAAACTGTTTTGCCTGACCTTACGGTTAAGTTTGTGAGGTATGAGGTTGACGGTTCTGGCCTTGCAAGCGTGATTGTTGACGTTAAAAGCGAGAATGCGTTATCCGGCTATTTCAGGATTATTTCAAGTTTGAATGGCAAGGCTGGTAAGGAAGTTCTTGTTTCGGGCTTGCAGAAGGACCAGACAACAACGCAAAGGATAGACTTGGGAAGTGCCCGCTGCGGTCTTGGCCCGTTAGGCCTCAACACTTACGAGATAACTGTTGATCCGGGAGCAAACGGCGGAAATGTTAAGGAAACCAACGAAGTAAATACAGTTAGTTCAAACTTTAATTATGAATGCCCTGTTACAAAAGATTCTACTGACACTTCAAAAGCCAGTACGGGTGGTGAAGATGTTGTAACTGGGTCCGAATCTGATGTGGGCATTAATGATTTCAGGCTTTCTGATGTTGCTAAGGGCGCGTTTTCTGTTTTTGCAGAATTTAAGAATTTTGGAAAAGCTGAAAGCAGTCCTTTTACGGTTGAGGTTTACAAGAATGATGAGGAGGATGTTTTCCAGACTTTAGCTTTTGGTTCTCTTAATCCCGGAGAGTCTGTGATGAAAGGTTTTGATTTGACCGCAAGATGCGGCTTAAATAGTGTTTCAATAATTATTAAGTCATCTGGCGATGCCAGTGACGGAAATAATTATGCAACTCAAACATTCAACTACGCATGCCCGCAAAAATCCGCCGAAGCTGGTGAAACTACTGCGCCTGCAAAAGAAAGCAGGCAAACTGGACTCTGTTCAGCCAAGACTACTGGATTCTGGAAATGGACAGGAATATGGAAGAAAGTAAGTTGGAACTGTGAGATTAATGGACAGAGTTATGACACCAAATCTGAATGTGATGAAAAATGCCGAAAGCAGGAAGAGTCTGTCAATTTACCTACTGTAACTCCAATTTCCATTCCTCAGCAAACTGAAGAACCAACGCCAACCGCAACGCCAACGCAGTCTGGTGTTGACTTGGCTATTACTGATTTCAAACTTTCTGGTGTTGTTAATGGCAAGTTTTCTGTCTTTATGAGCATTGAAAATAATGGGGATGTTGATAGCGGTTCGTTTAAGGTTGAGCTTTTTAAGAGTGATGATGAGGCCGAAGAGCTTTATTTTGAGTCTCTCGGGCATGGCAGGTCAGTGATGAAAGGTTTTGAGCTGGATGCTGATTGCGGAACGAACAATGTTGGGATAACCATACTTTCTGACAGCGATGTGTATGCTGGAAACAATTACGCATCTGATGCGGTAACTTATTACTGCAAACAAACCGAAGCAACTCCTACGCCCACACCGACCGTAGAACCCGCCCAAAATCAAGTTCAAGATTATGCCTGTAAAGACAACAATGCTTTCACTCCTGAGGTGGAATGTTTAGCTAGCGAGGGTGAAGCTAAATTCTACCAACTTGCAGGCAAGACTTACAATATCTATGTTGACCTTATTACAGCCTCCTCCTCAATATTGTCAGTTGACAACATAAAAACAAAGGAACTGCAAGATGGAGAATCAACAGCAATGAAGCTGGTTGACGGCCAGCCTAATATCAAGGTTAAGAGCCATACTCCTGAAGGTACCAATGGCAAAAGGCAAGTTGAATTTGTCATGTTCGAACAAACAGCTGAACAAAGCCAAGCCGCAGCTGCTGAAGCCCTTATCTGCCGTGATAATGACCTCTCAACTAAACTACTGGATTGCCTTATTGATGACGGCAAGAAAAAGTTGTATACACTTGGAGACAAAACATATGAAGTAACAGCGGTTATAGGACAAACTGAAGCTCTCTTGACAGTTGATGGTGAATCAAGGCTGCTTGGACAGGGTGAATACCAGCAAATTAAAGACACTTCATTAGTATGGGTAAGCGACATGAAGCACCCTGAAAATGGGATTGCTCAAGTCCAATTTGCCCTTATAGAAGATTTTGGAGGAAGATATGTAAGCTACCCAAGCGGGTATGGAACATTGCCTGCACTTGACGGAACCAATAACCTGCTTGAAAACCCCGGATTTGAAACAAAGCCAAACGGGAAAGACTGGACTAAAGAAGACAATGGATTTCCATTTATACCTAATGATAATAAGATTAGCTGGTCGGAAGAGGCCAGAACCGGAAAACACGGATACCTTCTGAACGGAGATGGAACAGAAGTATTGTCCAAATGCATTGTTCTGGATAAAAAAGCCCTGTATTACTATAGCGTGTCTGTAAAGGCAAAAACCCCTGGAAAAGCAGGAATATCAATTGAAGCATATGCGAATGAGGACTGCACAGGCGTCCCTGTAAGCGAGGGAGAATATTACACAATCAGAGTGTCTGACTCTTTTGCAAGCATTGGCTCACCAGTTGGACTCTACAAAGCCTGGGCATCACCTCTTGGACGCGACCAGAAAGCCGTAAGGGTTGGCTTCACAGTAAAGGGAAAAGGTGCTTCAATGGTATTTGACGATGCATCACTTGTCGAATACATCAAAGGCGGAAGTCAACAAGAAGCTAATAATGAGCAATTTGTTACGCCAACGCCTACACCTTCGCCTGCTCCGACTTCAAATCCTATATCCGACCCAACCGCAACGCCAACGCAGTCTGGAGCTGATTTGGCTTTAAGCAGTTTCAGCCTTTCGGTTGATCAGAGCACAGGCCGGATTAGCGGCTTTGTGAGCGTTGAGAATGTCGGGGAAGCCAACAGCATCGAATCTAGCGTAACTGTTTACAAAAATGACGAAGAGGATCCTGCATTGACTTTTACTTTCGAACCGCTTGCACCTGAGGAATCAGCAGGGAAAGAGTTCACATTGGCAGCTCAGTGCGGCAAGAATACCGTTGGCGTAGCTATTTTATCCGGTGACGATACCAATACGGGAAACAATTATGCAACGGAAAAAGTCAACTATGACTGCAAGACTCAAGAAACACCTACACCAACTCCTACAACTGAAACGCCAACGCCCACACCGACGACGCGCCAGGGTCAGCTCATAGCGACTCCAACAGCGACTCAAAGCCAAACTCCCCAACCAACAACGAAAGAAGAAGTGATGTGGGAAAAAATTTACAACATTATACAAGATGAGCTTAAATCAGAGAAAGCTTATGGGCTTCAACAGGCAAAGACTAAAATTGGAGATGAATTCTCATATGTCTCGGCCGTAGTTGGCTCAAGAAGCCTCTATTTCATCAAACCAAAAGGCAGTTCTCTTTACAATGAAATAAAAAACCTGAAAACAGATTATTTCACCCCCGTTGATTTAGCAGTAGGAGGGTTTGCAATAGCATCAGGGGGGGTGGTATTAGCAATGAAAGGGGCAATAATGGCAGCGAAGACGGCTGGAGCAGTGGCCGCCGTATTAGGTACAGCCACAGAGGTCGGAGGAGTTGTGACTATAACTGCTGAAGGAAAGCAACCTCGCGCTGCTCCAGCAGAACTCTCATTTATTTCTATACAAAGAGAGGGTTTAAAAAATTCGGATTGCATCTTAAACCTGATTATTGATGGAAAGCAAGTTACCCTTCTGGATTCGGGCTGTGATGGAACTGCGGATTATACATCAAGCGATGCCAACTTAAGATATTCTGAACTGTTCCTGGAGGAGTATCAGAAAATTATAACGAAGAAACCAGCTTCCTTTGTTGAGTTTAAGCTTGTAAATCTCCTTGAAAATCCCGGCTTTGAAAAGAGGCCCGATGGCAGTGACTGGACGAAGGAAGACAATGGCCTACTTTATTTTAAGGGGGATAATAAAATCAGTTGGGTTGATGATGATGTGCAAAGTGGGGCTCATTCGTACGTGCTGAAGGCTAATTGGAAAGGGGTTGCAGTTGTCATGTCGAAGTGTTTTCCTATTGATACTGAGAATCATTTCTATGAATTTTCTATAGCTACAAAGAGTTTAGTGAACGTTCAAGGCGAACTTTCTGCGATAAGTTACGACACGTCCGATTGTACCGGTGATAGCCAGAGTAGTAAGATATTTTTTTATGGTGAAGGGAAATGGATAAAGAGATCTACTAAGATTGTATCCGGCAAGTCGGCAGTGGTTGAGCTTATAAATTCCGAGAAATTTAACATTTATTTTGACGATGCATCGATTGTCGAATACGCATTGAGTGGAAGTCAACAAGAAGCTAATAATGAGCAAATTGTGACTCCTACGCCTGAGCCAACCGCAACGCCAACGCAGTCTGGAGCTGATTTGAGCATTAAGGATTTCAGCCTTTCGGTTGATCAGAACACAGGCCGGATTAGCGGCTTTGTGAGCGTTGAGAATGTCGGGGAAGCCAACAGCATCGAATCTAGCGTAACTGTTTACAAAAATGACGAAGAGGATCCTGCATTGACTTTTACTTTCGAACCGCTTGCACCTGAGGAATCAGCAGGGAAAGAGTTCACATTGGCAGCTCAGTGCGGCACGAATCAGGTTAGCGTATTAATTTCTTCAGATGAGGATATCAATGCTGTAAACGATTATGCAACGGAAGCAGTAAATTATGACTGCAAGACTCAAGAAACACCTACACCAACTCCTACAACTGAAACACCAACGCCCACTGATGCTGCAGGTGATAATGGCCTGTCCCCAGCCAGCTTCTCGCTCTCGGGGATGACTGTTGACCCAGTTGAGGCTGGTCCCAATCAACTTGTGACAATTAGTGTGGATGTGACAAATGCGGGCGAGGCTGACGCCCCTTACAGCGTGATCCTCGAAATTAATGATGCGCAGGCGGATGCGAAGACAGTCAACGTCCCAGGACTCACTACTGTTCCTGTCACGTTTGAGGTGAAGCGCGACCAGGTCGGCGAGTACAAGGTGGAGGTTGGCGACCAGACTGGCGCGTTCCGGGTCATCAGTATTGGCGCCCCGTCCTTCGCGCTCGCTAACATGCGCGTTGATCCGTCCAAGGTGGCCAGAGGCGGCGAGGTCAGCATATTAGTTGATGTGTTTAACAACGGCGGGGTCGCAGGGACGAAGAGCGTCTCGCTACTGATTGATGGCAAGGTGGTGGAGACCAGAACTGTGGACATCCCAGCAGGAGAGTTCAGGCCAGTGATATTCACCGTGCAGACGGACCAGGCGGGCCACTATGAAGTTCAGATAGAGGGCTTGACAGCATCCTTCAAGGTGACACCTGGTTGTGGGTTTGGTCGAACTTCTTGTCAGGAAGGTTTTGTTTGCAAAAAAACAGTGCCAATACTTCAGAATGGAAAATGTGAGCGAGCGCCCACTTAAGTCAGCAAAGGATGATATGCTGGTGAAAGGAGAGTCCACATCATGAAAAGCTTCGTCTTGAAATTTGAAATTTCTGAATCAACCAAAGCAGTAAAATTCATTTCCTTAAGACACAATGATGATGCATACAAACGATGTAGTAAATTCAT
>CAYUOQ010000057.1:0-6576 GCA_964446445.1 uncultured Methanosarcinales archaeon | reverse complement strand
TATTGTGAAAAAATATAATAATTAACTAGCAGTACCACTGTTAAGTAATAACTGTGATTGAAATGGAAACCCTGGAAAGAATCATCGCGAAAGGACCGGATGCGAAGCTCATCAATCGGGCTTACGAACAGATGCAAACAGCATGCGATAATGAACAACAACTACTTTTGAGAATCTATTTGCTGAGACATCTTTCGGTATGGCGGGAGCTAAGCAGCACTTACCAATCAAAGACCGGCAATTACGGCTTCTTGAACCGTGACCCATACTTCGGCAATATTGCCTACATCCCACCAAGAGGATTAGCAACAATACTCGCCCAAGCATTACTCGGTGGCAGAGCCATGCTTAGCGATGAAGCCCTTCCCGAAGCAATAATGGATTACTCTCTCACAGCCACAGCATTGCAAATGCTGACTCACAAAAGCCCGCTAGAGAAGCTAAAAAGCCGAATACTCAATTATGAACGGGATGAACCATGAGCTTGGCAGCGCTAAGGCCATATGATGATGCACTAGACATCATGGGAAGCGTGTCCTACAGCGACAATTATGGTGCGTGGAACACAATACGACTCAAAAAGGAAGTATTGCAAGAATTTCCACAGCTAAAGGAAAAGCTGGCAAAAATAAGATACAAACTGGTGTTTTACAAGGCTTATGCCGAGTTTTTGGCCGCCGTCAAAAAGATGCAAGAGAATAATGAACCACTCCCATTGCTATTATACTTCTACAAGGAATAGCGGATGAAACGCTTTATAAAGCAAGCTCTCTAATAATTCATTGAATGCCAATCAATAAGTTATTTACAGAATTCCGAGTTGCCACCATCTTATTGTTGGCTTCCATAATCAGCATTCCTTTTTTGGGGTTCGCGTCAGTTTTTGGCATAATCATATCAGGCATAGCGTTCCTAATTCAAGCTTGGAAAACACAAGAAAGAGAAAAAGAACAAGAAAGAGATTTAAAAAAGCTGCAAGAGCAAATTCAGTCACTTAAAGATGCACAAAAACTAGAGCAGGTAATTAGTAAAGTCAAAGAAACTATGAAATCTAAAGATATTGCATTGGATAAAGTTCTCGAGAAAATAAAGAAACCCCTTTATGCAATTACTGTGCAAAAATACATGGAAGGCGAAGGCAATAGCCTAATCAAGGATAAGCTGTTATCCCTTGGCTTCGTTACTTGGGGATCGGGAATTTATCTATTGCCACCACATAAGGGACCCAATATAACTGAAAGTTTTAGAATAAGCGATTGGATAGAAGATACTATTCTGAAAGCCTTGCCCACAGATTACAAATATCTGATACAGTTTGCAACAGTCATCGACTTAAGAAAAGTGTTCTCTAAGCGGCACATTTCCAAAAAGAGACGCACAATTTTTGAAGTTTTGAAAGAAGATGAAAGTTTCCTTCCAGAGCTTCTAGTGAGTTTAAAAGAAGAGAATATCACACTTAAAAGAATGATTACCGAAGCGACAATTGACTTTTTAACACAGGACAGTTGCACTCAAAGTGAAAAAGAAAAGTTGAAACAAAAAAGCCAAATAATCTTAACAAATCTTTCCCTATCAAACATATTAGACCTCCGCTTGACAGGTGTCGATAGGCTACGAGAATCTATTAAAAACCAATGCCAAAATGACCAAAAAGTTGCTGAAGAAATATCAGCTAACTCAACCTTTTGGTACACCTTTCTGAATTAGAGGTTGGTTCAATTGGCTTTCGCTTTTCTTTTCCTTATAAACCAAGGCCAAGAAATAAAGTGTCAGTAAGCTAAACAATCCAAGACCAACTTGAATAAAAAATAAAATTAAAAAAATCTTTTCTGATCTGCGTTGCCACAACATGAATAAAGTCAAAAGATATGAGAAAAACCAAGCCCCATCAAAACACAGGAAACAAAGAAACCGGTTGATAAACTTTTTTTTATTAACTGCAAAGTCTATCATAGTTTCCAGTAACCAGCTATTATCTTGTGGGGTGCTCAAAGATTTATATGCTAAGTGATAACTTTGCATTAAGATTACAGCCACGCTTGTAGTAATAAAAGCAATTAGATTGAAGAGAGTTGTTTCAGTCCAGTAAATATAGCCGGCAGACACGAGGGGAAAGAAATAGAAAAGCGATGGAAATTTTTCCGGGCTGCTGAAAATATCTACATCGCTCATTTTAAGGAGAGGTATTTCCCTTGCTTTATAAGTTATCAGGATTTCTATACAAGTCGGTCAAGCAGAACCGGATTCTCCGCCAATTTTCTCAGTAACTCCATTACCTTGGGGTTTTCAGCTAGTATCTCTAGCGTTTTTGACCGTTCCATAGCTACCGGCTCTTGTTCCCGTATCAGTGCTCCAGCTGCGCCTAGTGGGGTGTTGCATGCTGTGCAAAAGATTTTACCATATGGATTTTGCAGGGTGCATTTTGGGCACTTTAATGGCTCTTCAGGCTTAATAATCTCGCTGATTCCATTTGCAGTGTCCAATGCTCGTTCTACATCTGCCTCACTCAAATGCGTATATGTTCTGATTTCTTTGCTTCCGAGGATGTGTCCTGCCAGCTTCGCGCCAATAACACCCCCTAAGTCACGGTAAAATTGCGTTAATCTGGTGTGCCTTGCGAGGTATGGCCAGTTTCTTCTTTCTATCCTGGCTCTGTGGCTTATTTTTCCATAAACCACGCAAAATACAGAGAGGCTGATGGGTATTTTCCTATCCTCGCTCAGCCACATAGGGCTGTCCGGATTGTTCTTGGCAGGGTGTACTGTCAGCCATTGTTCAAGCTGTGGCAAGCTCTTGTAAACATAGATGACTCTTTCTCCCAGTGTCTTTTCCAGCTTACCGCGCACATACAGCTTGTACTTTACACCGTTTCTCCGGACATCCTTAATTCTGAGGTTTAGCAACTCTCCAGGCCTGGGACCGCACTCAAACATTATGGATAGGATAGCTTTCCACATCAGGCTGTCCGTTGCAGCTACCATCCGGCTCATTTCCTCTTCCGTAAGCAAATCCTCTGCTCTGAGTTTGTTTGGCGGGGTTTTGCTCTTAATCCAGCCATAAATGGATTCATCTTTTCCAAGGTTCCTAAGCATTCCCTTGAAGACTGTTTTGGTAAGGTTCTTAGTCCATTGGCTCAGCGTCTTTCTTTCAAGGAGGCCAACTACCTCACGCACATCAGGTTCAGTGAAGAATGTAAGAGGCTTTTGACTCAGCCTGACGACGCGCAGAAGGCCAGCGAAAATGATGTTTAAGCGAACAGTCGTGATTCCCTCAGCAGCCTTGTTAGAAAGGTATAGCTTGACTGCTTCCTTGTTCTCCGGAAGAATTCCGGAATCCGACATTAGGTTATGCAGCAGCTTGTCGTAGACTGCTTCTGCTTGGTATATCTGTTCCTTCAAAGTCTGTTCCATAGCGGCTCACCTGCGTTTGCCGAAATGTTCGGCTAATATTTATTCCACCGCTAAAAACAGGCCCTGATTTAAACCAAGTAACTAACGCCGGGACAGGGATTTGAACCCCGATATCCTTTCGGAAATCCGCTTTCTGTTGACCGTTTTTGGTCAATCTTTTGCTCGCGAAGCGAGTAAAAGATTGTTCGAGGCGGACGGACGTACCAGATCGTCCACTCCCGGCAATAGGAGCTTAGTGAGAAAAGAGGAGCTTATAAAGATATTCCGTAGCGAAGGTTTTTATCTTTGAAAAACCTATGAAAAAAGAATGAAAAGGCAGATTGCTGTAGTATTATATGGCCTCGTGGCAGGCGTTGCACTAGTCAGTTGCTCAAGTCCCGCTACCCCTGCACCCAACAGATGTCTTGAAACCCTAGAACAACGTGTAGCTGAAGGCATTAGGCAAACATATTCCGAGAGGCTTCTCGGCATTGAGTTTGATTACCTCCACAAGTTTTACCTAAAGGAACAGCAGAAAAACCATCTACAACCGAGATTAATCAATACCTTAAAGATGTGCAATCCAGAAATCCTGACATTCCATATATATTGGTGCAGGGAGTTGTGATTTTCTATAACCCGGATAAAGATGCATATGTCGCTAATGTTTATTTTGACCCTAGAGAAAGATATTATTACGAAAATTAAGTTCCTCTCCTATACAATACACAAGGGAAGTGGAGCTGCAGATAGAACAATGCCTTTCTTAAGCAAGTACAAGGAAAAAAGGGATTTCAGAATCTCTCCTGAGCCAGAAGGCAGGAGAAAGAAAGGAGGACAAATATTTGTAATTCAGGAGCACCATGCAACAAGGCTTCATTACGATTTCAGATTGGAGCACAAAGGGGTGCTTAAGTCCTGGGCTGTCCCAAAAGGCTTGCCAATGGAGGCTTCTGAAAAAAGACTGGCCATACAAACTGAGGACCACCCTCTTGATTATGCCAACTTTGCAGGAAAAATTCCAGATGGCCAGTATGGGGCTGGAATGGTTTACATCTGGGATTCAGGCACATTTGAAAACTTAAGCGAAAAAGACGGAAGGAAAATATCGATAGGAGAAGCTATTGAGAAAGGCCATGTCAAAGTCATGCTAAACGGGAAACGAATCCACGGCACATTCTCGCTTATAAAAACAAAAGGAAATTGGCTTATGTTATCAAAAGATGCCAGCCTGGAAAAAATTGAGATAAGCCACCCTGAAAAAATGCTTTTCAAGAAGGGCAGGATAACAAAAAAAGAGTTTGTCGAATATTATGAAAAGGTTGCCCCTTACATGCTCCCACACCTGGCGGGAAGGCCTATATCAATGCTAAGGTTTCCTGATGGCGCTGGCGGAAAGGAGTTTTTCCAAAAAAACGTGCCAGATTACTTTCCAGACTGGATAAGAAGGGTTCCAATCAGCCATAATAAAGGAATTACAACCTATGCTGTTTGCGATGATGAGCCAACCCTTGCATACCTGGCAAGCCAGGTGATGGTTCCACACATCTGGCTAAGCAGGGTTGACAACCTGCGAAAGCCGGACAAAATGATTTTTGACCTTGACCCAAAATTGGAAAACTTTAGGGCGGTTTACACGGCAGCCCGGGCAATACATGACCTTCTTGATGACTTGAAGCTTGAGAACTTCGTGATGAGCACAGGTTCAAAAGGCCTTCACATCGTAGTGCCAATTGAGCCAAATTTGGACTTCAGCAAGGTTGGAAATTTTTCCAGGGTCATTGCAGGTTACATGGAAGGGGACAGGCCAAAACATATGACAGCACAGCATAGGAAGGATAAACGGCAGGCAAGCCTTTTTGTTGACACTTACAGGAATGCATACTCCCAAACATCTGTTGCGCCTTACGCTGTAAGGTCAATTGGAGGAGCTCCAATCGCAGCCCCACTCGAATGGGATGAGGTAAAGCCTTCTTTTGACCCGCAGAGGTATAACATTAAGAACATTTTCCGGAGATTAAAGAGGAAAGGAGACATATGGCAGGATATTTACAGCCTTGGGCAATCCCTCAAAAGTTTAGCTAAAGGGAAAACCTTTCAAAATGCAGCAGGTCAGGCTTAGAGCCAAGCTTTTTCAGGTTTGCCATTATGTCGTCCATCATTTGAACAGGGCCGCAGATAAAAACATCCCTTTCTGTGAAATCTGGAACCATTTGTTTAATCTTTTCGCCGTTAAGCCTACCATCAGAACTACTAATGAAATACCTAACTTTTAAAGAGCTATGAGATGCAAGATTGTCAATATCCTTCTTGAAAACAGCATCAGATGACTTGTTTGCATACAGCAAAATTGCATCCTTATTGCAAAGCTGCGCTGCCAATGCCATTATCGGGGTGATGCCAATGCCCCCTGCAATAAGAAGGAACTTATCTCTTTGAGTGCTTGAATCTGCTGTAAACCTGCCGTAAGGGCCATCAATAATGACTGGAGTCCCTTTTTTGACTTCCCCGACCTGAGATGTAAAATCACCGCAATTCTTTATTGTGACCCTTAATGTTCTACCATCAGGAAGCTTTGAAAGGGAGAAGGGATGCGCCTGCCACCAGAACCTCGTTGAAAGAAATCTCAGGATGATGAACTTGCCAGGCAGTATCCTGAACTTTGCCATGTCCTTACCTGAGATATATATGGAAACAACATCACTTGTTTCCCTGACCACATCGCTTACCGAAAAGTGATGCTTGCCAAAAAGGTAAAGCGGCCGGAGGAAGCGAAACAGCAACAGATTGCCAAAGACAAAGGCATATAGGCCGTACCAGTAAGCGGCAAAGGCCTTGCTTGAAAAATCACCCCCGGCAAGCTGGTGCCACCATGCAAGGATAATTGCAAGATATGTAAACAAGTGGACAAAATACCACAACTCATAAGGGAGTTTTTTCCTTACTATGTAAATGGAGCACGTTACAACTATGAGGAAAATGATAACGGCAAACAATGCCAAAAGCAAATTTGTATTCTTAATCAAGCCTAGGAACTGCTGGAAAGGGCTCAGTCCTGCAACTCTTGCATAACCCATAGTTATGAGAAGCGGGTGCAGCAGGATGAAGGAAAGGCTAAGGTATCCATTAAGCCTGTGAACCCTTGAAAGCTTATCAAGGCCAAAGCTTCGTTCAATCCAAGCTGCCC
>CAYUOQ010000056.1:0-6617 GCA_964446445.1 uncultured Methanosarcinales archaeon | reverse complement strand
GCCTAAGATATGACAGCGAATGCAAAGTTCACCTCGATGAAGACTGCTGCACGACATGAGAATAACGTCATGATGGCCGAAGTCATCAAATAGGATTAAATTGTTATTTTTATCAAAATGAAAAATAAGTCTTTTTACCATAACTCCCATATTCGGACTTTGTATTCGGACTTTGTGTCGATTTCTGCTGCCGATTCGAAACATTAATAAATAGCCCCAAGTTGCTCCAAATTTAAGATGATAACACAGGGAAGGTCTCTTAGGAAGTCTTCTGGTGGCCTTAAGACAGGCTACAGGAAAAAGAAGCTGTATGAAAAAGGCTCCCAGCCAATAATGACAAAACTTGGAAGCAAGAGAAAGGCAAGGATTGACAGGGTAACCGGGGGAAGCCTCAAGCAAAAACTGCTCCAAGCCACTTCTGCAAATGTTTTAGACCCGGCTAGCGGAAAGCAAACAGTTGCAAAAATAAAGACTGTCAGCAGCAACCCAGCCAACAGGTATTTCACAAGGGCGAACATAATCACAAAAGGCGCAGTGATAGACACGGAACTGGGGAAGGCACTGGTCCTGAACAGGCCAGGCCAGGATGGCGTTATTAATGCAGTCCTGATAAAATAAGAATCTATTTCTGACAGCAACAAGCAACAGCAACATTTAAAAGCGCCTGAGAGTGAATTTAAGGAGTTAAAAGGTGTACCATGGTTCAACTAGCCCTGATTGCTGCACTGGCTGCTTTATTGGTGATTGGAATTGTAGTTTTCAAGGTTGTAGCAGGCATGCTCAAGGCATTATTGGTACTGGCTGCAATAGCCGCTGTGGTAATTGGCCTCACTGGAGGCGCAGCTGTTCTGGATGCATTCAAGCTCAAAGACAAAATCATAAATCAGGAAAACCTGATGATAGTAACTGCAGAGGACTGGTCAAGCGTATTATCCGGAGTCACGCTGAAAGTCAAAGGCAATGGCGAAAATGAGAACATGGACGTATTGACAGAAGATAAAATAAGCCAAGTGAATTCAAATTACCAAAAGAAGGACTACAAGGCAATCCAAAAAGGCTATGGAGTCCTATTCATCTTGAATGAAGCCTCGCTCAAAGATGCACTGCCAGCGCTTGCAGAAACATATAACGAAAGCACAGAAATGGCCAGGCAGTTCGATGCAAGCAACGGACAGGAAAGGGCGAAATACCATGTTTTTCTTATAGGAATGAAGATGAACTCGAACCCGTTGTTCCTGATTGAAGAATTCAAGAAAGGAAGATTACAAATTCAACCGGAAAGCCTTGCATTTAGAGCTGTTAAGCTGCTGCCCCTTGCGCTTATCAAAAAAATCACTTTCAAACAAGCAGAAAAAGTAAAGAATCAGGCAGTAGAAGCCACACTGGGCAAAAGGTAACAAAAAAAGAGGTGTTTTGAGACGCTGAATCCAAAATCAGCACTGGCAATAATCATAGTATTGATGGCAGTGCTTGCCAGCCATTCTGCAACATCAGCACTTACGACAGCAGTAGACGCCTGGATTAAGTCTGGAGAGACAATCATGGTTGAAGACCAGGCATTTACCGTATACCTGAGCTCAAAAACAAACGAGATCATGGCGGATTACGGAAAATCCGGCCTTTTCATCAAAAACAACACCTGCGACTCGGCAGGAATTGCAAAGGTTTGCCTTGATAACATACAATACGACCAGGCCACAAAAACTTACAAGCTGAAAGTAAGGGGCATTTCACTTGCCCCCTCCATTACCCTTACGAGAGAAGCAACCAAGTCTGAACTGCTAGTTGGGGAGGAAGTCACATTTTCAGTTACATTAACGAACACAGGAGGAATTGCAAGGAACATCACATACGAGGAGCTAATTCCCCCCCAGTTTGAAATTACTTCTGCAGAAGGCATAAAATTGCAAAGCGACAAGGCTACATGGAAAGGCAGCCTTGACACAGACGAGTCCAAGACCGTCTCATACAAGTTTAAGGCAAAAACAACCTTTGAGGGCTCAATGGTACCATCGTTAAAGTACTCTGACGGCCTGAAAATGAAGACCACTTATGGCCTAAAAAAAGACCTCAAAGCCAAGCCTGCTGTAATCCTCGAAACAATAATCGGGGACAGTACAACCCTTCTGGGAGAGAAGGATAACCTGACCGTTAACCTGACAAACAGGCTTCCCGAGGCTGCAATAGTCACTGTAGACCTCCTGTTCGACCCTGGCCTAAAAGTAACCTCTGTCCCCAGGGGGGTTAAAGAAATTGGGCCCCTGCATTATTTCTGGACAGACCAGATAGACAGGGTTTACAATAGGACAACAAACACAACAAACCTCTCAAACGCATGGATAAACCAGTCAAGGTCATGGTTCTTTGGCTTCAAGGGCATAAGGGTGGGAAGTTCAGGCATGACTGCAAAAGTGACTTACAAGGGAAAAAGCGAATCAACGGCAAGAACCTTGCCTGACTCAAGGCAAAGCGTAGTAGTATCAAACAATGGCGTGATCATCAGGACATCGCTAAAAGATTCAACATTTGAGTCAAACCAAAGGAAGCGCATGAAGGTGTGGCTTCAGAATCTCAATCCACATGTAAAAATCAGGAACATTTACGTGAATAGCAGCACAGACCTGCTTATACTGCCAGATGCATACCTTGACTCCCTGGAACCCAATGAGCAAGTTCTGCTAATAGACAAGTACTTTTACGCTCCTGACGTTGAAGCAAGCACTGGCTATTCAGTACTAAACAACGTGACTTACCTGACAGAGTTTGGTGATAACTTCACTGCGAGCTTTAAGGACACTGCAACAGTAAGCCCAATGCAGGCAGTCTCAATTGCCCAATCAATCTCGAGCTCAAGTGCAAAGCCGGACGAAGACGTTGATGTTATGGTAACAGCAAAAAACGCACGCCTGACGGACCTAAAAAACGTCATGGTATCGGATAACGTTTCCTCTGAGTTCTTTGTGATAGGGAAAAATTCAGCTGTCCTTGAAATAAAAAGCAAGGCAAGCGAAAAGGCGTATGCCTACAAACTAAGAGTGCCCCACGCGAAGGCATCAACTGTCCTATACGTCAATTCAACCCTAAAATACTCCGAAAGCCAATCAAGCGACACATACCTTGAGCCAAAGGAATATACAATTTCACAAGTCTCAACAATAACCGTGAAGCAGGATGAGCTCCCGTTAACAATAACAAGAACGATAAGCAGCAACCCAGTTTATTCCGGTGAAAACTTTGACGTAAACTACCTCATAACAAACACAGCTACAGGCAAAAGCGCATTCAACATAAAGCTTGCAATCCCACTTGACGATAGCGACCTCGTAGACAGCAATGAGCCAGTTTACATACCCCAACTGGAACCTGGCGAATCAATAGCGGTAACAAACTCTGAAAAGCGAAGAGGGAAGAAAACCGGTGAACTTGAACTAGATGCTGCGACATTGAGCTATGAAAACTCTTATGGCGACATATTCCATGTAAACAGCACAAAGTCAACCGTGACCATAAAGGAAAATTACATTAGCGGGCCAATGATAAACCTTGACAAATCCGCGCCAGCATCGGCAAACAACACCCAGGATTTCAGCATCAGCCTCAATATCTCAAACACAGGAAATTCGCCTTCCGAAGTCAAAGTTGAGGATGGAAGCAGGGAATTCCTAATTACCGTTGCAAACAATACCGTATACACCATCAACTACACGACAAGGATTACCACTTCAGGAAAGGCCAGGCTAAAAGCAGCAAAAGCAACGTACAGCAACAACGGCTACACATACAGGACAGCATCGGACGAGCCTGAAATTGAAATACTTGAGACACCCATCCTCATTGCAGAGAAAACCGCGCCAGCAAAGGCAACAGAGGGGGAAAATTTCACGGTTACAATCTCCCTCTCCAACAATGCGGAGAAAGCAATAAAAAACGTAACAGTCAGCGAGGGTTCAAGGGCGTGGAAAATTGAAGCGATAAAGGCTTTTACATCAACAAGCATAGCCTATAATGAAACCAAGACCGCCGGAAGCCAAACACTTGAAACAGCAAGCGTGACTTACACATATGAAGGAAACTTGTACTCAACCAAATCAAACCTTCAAACCATAGAAATTGAGAAAAAGGAAGAGCCGCAAATTGCTGAAACAGGAATTACCTTGCAACAGGAGCAAAACCAAACAAGCAACGAGACGAGTCAGGAAAATGCTCCCGAAGCAAAAAAAGAAAGCGCAATAAAATCATTCCTTAAAGGCCTATTAAGCCTATTAAGCTGGAAACGAGGTGGATAAGATGGGAATTTTCGGAAAAATATTGCCTTGGAAAAGGAGGGAAGAACTTGGAATGAACGAGAACATTGGACTTGGCGCAATGGGGCAGGGACAAGACCTCGGGCTTGGGGGACTAAGCCAAATGCCCAGCCAAATGCCATACGAGCCGCAGCCACAATACCCTCAATTTGGGGGGATGGGCGCCCAAAGGCCGCAAATGGAGGCCTTCCAGCAAAACCAATCCTACATTTCAGGGAAGGAGATTGAGATTGTATCTGCAAAGCTGGACGCGATCAAATCCGCACTGGAAGCCCTCAACCAAAGGCTTGCAAATGTGGAGAGATGCCTGCAAACAGAACAGGAATTCAAAAAAAGAGGGGGATGGTGAAAGGTTGAGGCAAAAAAGTTTTGCAACCCCCATACTGCTTGCAACTGCGCTTGTTCTCATTGATCAAATCTCAAAACTTGCCGCAAGGGCGTTAATTGAAAAACCTGTAAAGCTTGGGGTACTGCAAATAGTAAACGTGGCAAACAGCGGCACCGTCTTTGGGCTATTGAAAGGAAGCAGCCAATACCTCGCCGCCCTGGCTGCAGCAGCCTTCATAATACTGATAATAAGCGGCAAGAAGCTTAAAACCAAAACACAAAAGGTTGGGCTGGCAATAATCCTGGCTGGCATTGCGGGCAATACAATTGACAGGCTGTTAAGAGGCTATGTTACAGACTTCATCTACATAAAGCCATGGCCGGCATTCAACATTTCAGACTGCCTGCTTTTTGCAGGAACTGCAATAATGCTTATAGACATTTCAAAAAAAGCAATAAGGAAAAAGAAAACCTAGCCCCTTGCTTTCCTTCTTTTCTTGGCACTCCTCTTTCTCAAAGGCTTTCCCTTCACAACGTTAAGCATCTCCTTAGCGTTCTCCAGCTTCTTTTCAGCAGCAATAAGCCTTTTTGCCTCAATAGAAAGCCTTGGGGCGGCAGGCTGCATTATCAAAGCGGAACTTGCCAGCATAAGCCCAAAAACAGCAACTGCCAAAGAGCCAAGCCTTGCCATGCTCATATGGCCTGCAACTGAATTCATGTAAGTAATATCTGCCGCTGCAGCAACAAAAAACAGGGCAGCGACAAAAAATGAAGCCCCATCACTATCACGGACAGAAAAAAAAGCGATAAGGAGCAAGCCAAGCCCGGCAAGAGCGGCAAGCTCAACAGGGTAACCAAAGCCGGCCCTTAACGCAGAGAACAAACTTGCAAGAAACGTTGAAATGGCAACTAAGCCAACCAGGAAGCGCATAAACGACATAGAACAAAAACGGTCATGGCAACTATATAAATTTTTTGACATTATTAATTCAAAAGTAGTTACTGACTGGTTACTCAGAACTCCTCAAACGACTGGATATCCTTAATAAGCCCCTTGTTCCTCAGGTACTGAAGCTGCGCCTTGCTGTACTTGTAAAGAACATCGCCTCTCTCATCCCCTGAAAGCTCCCAAGGCTCAACAAGAACAGTATCGCCAGCCCTCACCCAAAGCATCCTTTTGAACCTGCCAGGAATCCTGCAAATCCTAAGCTTGGCATCAAGGCACTTGACGCGCATTCTTGTGCCCCCGAGAAGCTGGTCAACAATTCCAAAAACCTGATTACCCCTGGGAAGCTTTGCCCTGCGTATTTCCTCAGCAAGGGCCTCTTGCCTTTCTTCCATTTCCTTTTTCTGACTCATTGAACACTGCATCTGACCTTTGTTTATAAAACTTGTGAATGCAAAAATTTGCCTTTGCGAAACTAATTAAAGAAGGAAAACCTTGAAGCCATGTGTGGACGGCAAGAAAAAGCTCAAGAAGCGGAACGTGCTGAAGTGGATGTTCATTGCCGGAGGCATAGGACTCAGCATTGTAATCATCCTTGACATTCTTGATAGCACTGCCAGCCCAAACAAGGGCGCTGTAGCATTAATCAGGATACGGGGCGAAATAGGAACCGGAGGCTTTTTTTCAGAATCAACAGACCCTGACAGCATAGCCTCAATGATGAAGAAGGCTGAATCAAACCCAAACACGAAGGCAATCCTCATTGAGATAAACTCGCCAGGCGGGTCAGCAGTGGCCAGTGAGGAAATAATGAAAACTGTGAAGGCATCAAGGCAGCCAACCATAGCCCTAATAAGGGATATAGGCACTTCCGGCGCATACTGGATTGCAAGCGCAGCAGACTATGTAATTGCAAGCCCCATATCAATAACCGGAAGCATAGGGGTCAGATCAGAGTACCTCGAATTTTCAGAATTCATCGCCGACAACGGAATACGATATGAGCAGCTAACACCAGGCAAATCCAAGGACATGGGCAG